>CAKZKZ010000150.1 GCA_937124495.1 uncultured Dokdonia sp.
TTTATCTGCTTAAATAAGCATCGATTCTACCTCTCAGAATGAATCAATTATGGCAGTGGCAGATTATAGTTACCTCAAAGGAATTTACCATGAACGTCTCTTATTCGTTCGGAAATTATCATAGATAATTAATTGAAATCATGACCGCAAAGTCGGATCACTTGTCGTTCGATATGCCAAGGCTAACGTCTGGTATCGTATGAGGCTGTGTAAAAACTCAATGCTCTAGTTATTTTAGAGCGTTATGGTTTTACTCGGGCTAACTTTATTAGCCAATGAGAAAGTTTTTGTATTTTCTATTAATAGGTCATTTTGTTTAGATGGCGCTATAGTGTGATTAATTGTGGCTTTTGAGTGGGCATAAGTCGCTCATTCTGGGATCTAAGCCCTTATCATTGATATTAACCCCTTGTTCCTACAATAGTCATCATGCGCTTCAAGTTGTAGGCAAGAATATGAAGACTGATTTCTGTACTGACATTATGTTTACGCTTCATCAAGAAGTGGCTCGCTCCCATCCACATTTTGATTGTTCCAAAGGGATGCTCTACCGTTTGTTTCCTGACCACCATCGTTTCAGGCGAGGCGTCTAACCTCGCTTGCATCGCATCAATATCCTCCTCATGCACCCACCGCCTCATCCGACGAGGATCGCGCTTCGCTAACGCTCGCTGACTACCATCTTTATATTCTGAGAAGTAATCTATATGTGGTTTAAGGTTAGCGATTAACAAATTTAATTCATTATCATTCAAGTCAAAATTTTCAATCTGCTCTACAACACCCTCTAATGTGAAATCATCACTTTCTGACACTAGCGCACCATATATTCCTGAATACTTTTCTCTTTCTGCAACCTTGTTGTTAAATGATGCAATTCCCTCATCATTCATTTGATAAGAATCTGGATTCAAGCAATGCAGCATTGCCAAGAAGTTTTTAGTATTTCCTGTTATGGGGGTACCTGAAAGAACTACTGTTGATATGGAGTCATGGCAAGCAAATGATATCTTTTCAAATATATCTTTATTTTCTTTTCCCCAAGCAAACTCACCTAACTGGTGACCTTCGTCTATAACAACCATTGTAGGTTTCTTTGTAATAAATTTAGTTGTTAAAATATCTTGGAAACACCCTACAAAGACCTTTTGATCTTCCTCATCAAGATCATCACCCATTACATCTTCCAAATGAAATTTTTGACTCATTTCAACCTGCCATTGCTGAACAAGAGAAGAGGGAGTTAAAATGAGTATGCACGCTTTATCTTTGTACTCCAAAATATGTTCACGAACCAAAAATCCAGCTTCAATGGTTTTTCCTAAGCCGACCTCATCACCAAGAAGATATTTTTGCACATTATCATTCAACACTTGAAGAACAACAGACAATTGATGTATTTCTAAATTAACGGCACTACTAGGAATGGAGGATATTGAAGCGCAAGAGGCTCGCTGGTTTAAGTAAGATTTAAAGAAAGACGTACGATCATTAATGTACATCGGAGAAGTTGTCGCTCGCCCAGCTAAGAAATCAGCAGGGCAAAATTGACTACTTTCGACTAAGTTTGGCACAAATATTTCGTCTATAGAAACAACGTCAAAATCGTCATAGCCATATTTAATTAGGTGTTGGTCATTCGGCCTTTGTCCTTCATAAAAACCTGCACGCCAGTTCTGAGACTTCCCAACTTTACAATAAACCACCGTTTGCTCAAACAGCTTTAACTTCCCGATAAGTTGAGAGCCGTCTACTTCAATTTGATTTGAAATTGGAGATAAGGGGGACGTAAAGAATCCTACGGTTGCACTTTTATTCTCACTGGAAATAGAAACTATTTTACCTATGCCAGCGAAAGCAGTTTTACTTTCAACTAAAGAACCGACACCTAATTTCACTCTTTACTCCTTGAGATAATTAAACAATTGTCTGAGTTATAAACCCATATATGAAATTATTTTAATTAAAACTAAGCAAAGATACTGTAAGTTAATATACTATCGATACTTCCATGCTTTTAGAAAAAATTCCATAACAAACAATTATATTCAGTTTGTACAATTAGACTATATGACATTAACATTATGAACAAGTTGTTTTATATCAAAGAATTAAAGTTATTCAATTCCAATATATTTATGAACTTGAACAGATAGCCTCCAATTATTTTCTATACATGATTTTATAGCTAATTTTGTAGCCCTTTCTTTCTGACTTATTGGTTGAATATAAACTTGTTTATTAACTATTTTATGTCTATTAAGCAGTTCTTTTAGGTCATCAATATGCTGTTCAGTAGCTACAGGATGTTTGATTTCATTAGCTCGAAGAAGCGCTGAATTCAGTACTTTATATCCCCCTTTCATATTTACTTTCGGAGATACCGTGACCCAACATTTATTTGAAACCTGAACTTCGAAGGTACCTGAAGTTTCAACTTGGCAACTATAACCAATATCTTCAAGGGCCAAACATAATGGAGTTAAATCATACAAACAGGGTTCGCCACCAGTAATTACAATGTGCTTAGCTTGGTAGCCTTCTGAAATGAAAAGCGCTTTTAATTGCTCAACGGTAAAAGTTCCCCAACAACTGCTCTCTTGATTCTTAGAGGTAATATTTTTTTGTTCTACTTCTTTTTCAGGTGACACTTCCCATGTGTGTATAGTATCACACCAAGAACATCCCACAGGACAACCTTGAAGCCTTATGAATATCGAAGGTTGACCTGTAAAGGAACCTTCACCTTGAAGTGTTTCAAATATTTCGTTTATTTTGTAAGTTATTTCTCTATTCATAAGATCTTCTGATTGACAAAACATTGTTGTTTTATGTTTTAAAATGAAATCAGTAATACATTTTTGATTAGTATGTAGCCTATTTTTTAGTTAACTTGTTATAGGGAATATTCACTTAAGTTAGCTCAAAATGTATGTTAATAAAATGGTCATTTAAAAACATTTCTTTTTTATAGTTTACTTTTTTGGTTTTCGGTAATCCTGGTGGATGAAGAAGTCCTTTATAGAACCATCTTCCTCAAGTTTTACATAGCCTTCTTTTATCGAAATTCCAGAGTAATCTTCATACTCTGATTTAAAAGACCATAGTGTTGACGGTTTATAGTTTCCCTTAAACTCTTCCCATTTACTGTTTAAGTGACCAAAAGGTAACTCAAATACAGCGCTTAATGGATCATGTACAATTTCTTTTTCTTCCACCTCAGTAACTGACATAGCTTCAACTAAGTCTTTTTGTTTTATAGCAAAAATTTCAGGGGTAAATGGAGGGTTCAAATATGAATTTAAATGGGTATAAGCTAAAAATGGCCAAACTAACGCACCAACAACCAACCCCAGACACAAGTTACTAATCGACCTTTCAAAGCTATCTGAATCTTCTTTCTCAAAAAAGTAGCTATATGTCAGTGCTCCTAAGCAATATAGTAGCCCTAAAGACAAGTAAATAATAAGGTAAATCATATTGAGTTAGCCTGAGTATTACTTTTAATGGTAACTCCCTCTACAACACCTTGCTTTATTTGGAGAAAAATATCTCTTTCGTACTGGCTTCCAAAGCCCATATGCATATATTCTATTTGTTCGCCATCAGGTATTCTTAATTGCCCTGTATACCAATGTGCAAAAACCCGATCTTTAAACCCAGGGAATATATCTTGTAAACTCGTTTGATTAACTTCGTCGAAGCCAGCCTGAATTTTTATTAAATATAACCTTTCTTCCTTTATTTCCCAGATCCCCAAATACCCTCGCCAAAGGGTTGTACAGTTCATCTGAAAAGGTGATGGAGTTTTAGATAATAAGAAGAAATCATCTAGAGGACATGATAATAAAGATCTCTTTTCATTTTTATAAATAATAGTTTCTGATATTTGCGCAGTCATATAGTTCCTTTACTTAAAACAAATATTAGTATTTTTAATGTCTCACCAGACAAAGATACATTAGGTAAATATGCAATCACATTAATACAATGAGTTGCAATATTCGAGTATTATTCCTGAAAATTAGAAGGTTGACGAGGAAGACATGAAGCGAAAAGGTTTATATTGCTTAGACTTAATAATACATACTACCTAAGCCATCAAAAGTTCATAACCACTGCTGTTTTATCAGTGAATTTTAAGTGTGGATGTTATACGGAGTGCTTTAATTTGATCAGGACTAAAGCCATTCCGTAATAACTCAAATTCATCATAGCTCAGTTCTGCTCTCCTTCCTCTTTCAATAACTTGGTAAAGACTGCCTGTCTGAGTTGTAATTAGCTCATTGCTGCTATTGATACGAGTAATTTTGGAGGTGCAAATAAAATCACCTTTCAAGTACCTACAGCTAGAGTCATCGACAACATAGCCCCACAGAACCTGACCAATCAGATACTTGCAGTCAAATATTGAAACAATATACCAATCGCGAATCACTGTGTTCATAAAGTTAGTTCCGTTTAAAAGCCATAATGAATTGTAAAAATTATTGCTAAAATTTACCAATAAGTTAGGGGAAGAAAGAAAGGTGTTTTAGTGCTAAATTGGTCTTTCACAAATGAAGCTGATATAGTTAAGCTCC
>CAKZKZ010000151.1 GCA_937124495.1 uncultured Dokdonia sp.
AGCGCATTAAATCATCATTATATGGATTCATAAGTGTTTCTTTTTTAAAGTTTAAAATCGTTGTCTTTTAACAACATCTGTCAAAAGGTTGAAAAGCACTTTACGCTTTTTTAGCTTCAACCGCTTTGGTTTTTTCTATTTTTTTTGCTTTTGTTTTTGCCATCATTGGGGCAACTAAAAAAGTGCCTAACAATATCCCTGCAATTCCAGCTCCTGCGATAAAGGCAATAGCTTTCATATCAATGTTTGATTCGTGTGCCATCAATTTGTTTTTTTTAAGTGTTAATTCTTGTTTTACTAAAGGGTGATCTTTTTCTTTTTACTTGGGTGCAAGTTGAGATCAAACTTTCTAAATTCCGCGTCACGAGTTTGGTAGGTGTGACAATTCTTGATTTTCTCAAAAACACATAAACATCACATTTACATGTTTTTAAGCCTAATTTCAACCCTTTCAAAAAAGACAGAAGCCTACCCAAAATAGTTTAAAACCTACCCAGAATGGTATCGTAAATACTCTTTAATGAGTTTTAAAACCACCATATTGCGATCTTTGTAGATTGTATTTCCACTAAAATCACGCTCTTGTAAGAGCATCCGTATCTTTTTAGTTTCCTCTTGATCGATGTAACGTTTAACTGCTTGTATATAAGAAGCCCTTGAACATCCCAAAATGCGTTGTTCCCGCATATTGACATACACGAAAAAACTCTTCAGCACTTGGTACTTCTTTTCAGATATTTTACCAAGAGAAAAAGCCGTTGAAGAGAGTTCATAATGAGCATCTACAATTAGTTGAGCGATCCGTACCAAATTGTATTTAGGAATACGATCTCGGTATCTGGTCACATCATCTACCTGATGATGCAGTCTGAGCCATGTACAGTTCTGCCATTCTGAGGTAGTGATCTTCGCTACCGATTGGTGAGTTAGAAGCACATCAATCCCTTTATGGCGAACCGTACATAAAGCCCCGATCATATTCTGTCCTTTAGCCCCTGCCATATAATGATCAATGTCATCCAAGACCACCATTCCATTTTTATAATGCTTCATGATCTTTTCGATAACCTCACGTTTTTGTGCAGTATCCATCGGAGTACCATCGGGATTAAATGGACGTATACGTCTGGCATGAATTTTAGAGAGTGATTGTATGTGATTTGGATCGACCGTTCTAAATTCTGGATAGTCATCATCATTAGTATCAAATGCCAAAACTTTACGCCCCTTTTTGCCAATCGCTAAATGCTGACTTAAATACTCCTTAATTTCAAGTTTATTACGATAGGTCTTTCCAACCCCCGTCTCACCACAAACAAGCATGATCATTGGCTGACGATCCTTTGTAGCTTTCATTATTTATTAACTTTTTTAATGTGTTTTTAGGCTATTTAGCCTTTAAAATTGGGCAATACATTCTCTAGCACAACATCCAAAAGTGGATGTTATGCCCCGAAGCCGTAGCTGTAGTATAGCTAATACTTATCTGTCAAAAACAGCAACCCTACCTAGTAGAAATCGCTACAATTAACTATGAAGAAATGTTAAGGTAACTTTAGGAAGTATCATCAGAATCAGTTGAGACTTCTTCAGTAATTGGCATCACTTTCTGTTTGCTTGATACAGCAGAGTTCTTTTCAGTTGAATGCTTTTTTGTAATTGACTGTGAAGGCTGTACTTCTTCATAGACAACATCCATTCCCATAGCTTGGTTTGAGGTTTTACCTGTATTCTTTTTTTGCTCTGGTGCTACATCATAAACCACTGGATCGAACTCAAAATCATCATCGCTTTCATCGATAGCTTCCTCTTCCCTACTAACATCCTCTAAAGGAGCTTGCTGACCTTCCTTTTGATCAGAAGAAGGTGTTTCATTTTCTTGGGTTGCATCCGAAGTCAGTTTTGATTCACGTACTATTTGTAGAATGCGCGATTCCAATGACTTGTTTTCAGCGCGAACTTCCATAACAGTTTGTGCTTTTTTGACAATTACTGAAATAATCGCCCCTAAGAGTTGCTGTTCAGGGGTAAGCTGTTTGGTTTTATTCTTTATAACCTGAGCTAACAAGGGAGTTAAAAGCGCCTTATCATCGGCGTCCAATCGAATACGTCTTATATTCTTCTCGTTTTGGGAATCAATTACTTCAACAAGTTCTTCAAACTCAAAGAACTCATCATGCTTAGTAATTTTTACAAAAAAACCGCCACCAACGGCTAGAAAATTATCTGCCATACCCAAGAGCGCCTCTGCTGTTTGCGTAGCTTGCTTGTCTGATATAACAGCTTGAACAGTCTCTTTTTCTTGTGAGATCTGTTCCGACTGATCCCCTATATGTTGTTCAGGTGCATCTTCTCTAGCTGTGCGTGCCTGATCACGAGCATATTCACGTTCAGCTGTTTTGCGAAATCCATCCCCTGAAGATCCTTCCTCAGCTTCATCGCTTTTTATCCTAGCAATATCTCCATCTTTAACCGATCGAGTAAGCGGGCTTTGAGCTTCTGAAATTGGTATTTGCAACGTATCTTGCGTTTCATCATGCGATAACGCATCTTGAATTTCTTTTTCTACATCATTTTTCATTAGTTCATATTTAATTGCATTAAATAATTAATAAATAGACTCTCTAATACTACGAATCGCTCATAAAGCTCTTTGTAATAGGATTTAATAGAGAGAATCTCTTCTAGTTTTTTATAGTTATAGCGAACACTTCGAT
>CAKZKZ010000152.1 GCA_937124495.1 uncultured Dokdonia sp.
TACAACTTTATCTTTCGAAGTCATTTGGGCATACAATTCAAAAAGTTTTTCTAAGCGTTCCGTATCATTCTTAAACCGACGACCTATATAGATGCGTTCCAAAATTTCATCATTACGCTCATGAGCTTGCCTTAAATCTTCCGGCATTATTTCGGAATCATACAAATCTGCGATTGTAGCTGGGAAATGACGTTCTCTTGCAATCAGGATTTCCTCTGTACATTGTGTTAAATCATTTTTGTTTTTTTCTGTTAGATATGGAATAGGGAAAGTATTCCAACCAAGAGTATTTGAATAGGAAAAACTTACCCCTAATCTTACGCAAACAGTTCCTATCCACACTAGGTGTAGCCTAGAAGCAATGAGAGCTAAATTCCAAATAGGGGTATCGTACAGCGCAAAATTTCTATCTCCAATAATTGAGTTATTACCCATCAAACCGACTGGTAGATAAGGTCTATTTTCTGAGCTAACTCGGGGTGTGACAATGACGTGATTTTTAGTTATTCTAGGTGTTTTAAACTGATGGGGGCGTTTCGCTAAGCTTTGTGCATAAGCATCCCTACTACTCAGCCTTGATTCCTTTACCTTGTCAAACTGGTTTTTTAAAGATCTATTTTTAATCGCATCAGCATAGTCTTCATCTTCAATCCATATACAATAACGAGTTTCGCCGTTTATAAATTCCTTTGATCCGTAAAACCTTTTTACAAATCGTTGTTTCTCTTCTTCTTTTAAATTTAATTTAGATAACTCATCACTTGTCAAAGTTAAATGCCCTCCATCATTCGCTTTATTTCCAAAATCCATTGCATTTAAACCATTTAACGGTTTCATTGCCTTATTTACTATAACAGTAGGACCTGCCACCAAATAAGGATTTATTTCATCTACAATTCTAATATTATTTTCTTCATTCCCCATTAGTTCATATAGTAATGGAGAATTTAGATTATTCTTTGATAACCCAACTATGGTTACGATTACACCTGCATTATGGCTAGCAAGATTCTTCCACTTGAAAGATTGATAAGCAAAATTAATTTTGTGACCGGTTTCAAATAAATATGGCCATAAAAAGGGCACTTGCTGTCCTTGGCATAATGAATTAGTTGACACAAAAGCAAAAGCAGCATTAGTGCTTTTACCATATTCAGCAGCTTTCATAAACCATCCCGCAACATAATCTAGTGTTTTCCAAGTCTTAGTATACTTATTGAAAATTCCCGCTAAATCTGCCTTTTGTTCTTTTGATTGCCAAGTAGAACCTAAATATGGGGGGTTTCCACATATGTAAGTTTCCCCT
>CAKZKZ010000153.1 GCA_937124495.1 uncultured Dokdonia sp.
TCTTAAATGCTTGAATAGTGGTGCTTTTTGCTGTAATCTCAAGAGCAATACTGGTATATTCTTTGGCATGAAGCTCTTCAAGAGTTGTAAGCAGGCTTTCGCTTTCGCGAAAACGTACCAGTGCTTGTGTATTTCTAGCTGTTTTCTTGAGTCGGTTGCTAGTGACATCTATTTCTGAACCGCAAAAGATAATTTTTGATACCTGAAAAGCATCAGCAAGCCTAAAAATACCACCTATATTAGCAGGTCCTTTTACGTGATCACAGACCAGTATAATTTCGGTGGAGACCGATTTATGCTGGTGACTATCATGTGTGAGTTGATTATTATCCATCAGAAACCATCACTTTATTGAAAGCACTTGCTTTTTTATCTTGTTGTCTCCAAATAATAAATGGAACACTAAATATTGCAGAATTTATGACGATGACGCCCAATAAGGGGACAAAAAGAATGAAAAACACAGTACACACGAATCCCAAAAGCATTCCCAAAACCAATAACCATTTATTAGGTTTGGCATGTACTCTGTTGATACGACGTTTTACTACCGTTCCGCATTTTTTACAACGCTCATTAATGAAATTACCTCGTTCTTTTTGAAGTTCAAAACGATTGGTAGCTGTGGTTGTAAAGTTATTTTCTTTTTGGCAAGAACTACAGTAATAATAAAGCTTCATAGATTAATTTTCAAAAGCATACTTTACAATATTTGCTCCCATCTGTAATGCCTTTTGACGTATAGATTCAGGATCATTATGCACTTCGGTATCTTCCCAACCATCTCCTAAATCACTTTCTGTTGTAAATAAGACTACTAATCTATTATCTGAATACAATCCTAATGCCTGAGGGCGTTTACCATCATGCTCATGAATTTTTGGTAATCCTTGTGGGAATTTGAATGCGGCATTAAAAATAGGATGTGAAGCAGGTAATTCTACCAATTCCTGATTAGGAAATATCTTTTTGAGTTCTTTTGGTAAATACTCATGCATCCCGTAATTATCATCAATGTGCAAAAAACCACCGCTTTGTAAATAGTTACGTAAATTCTCTGCTTCTTCATCACTAAAGAACATATTTCCGTGCCCCGTCATATGTATTAGGGGATATTGAAATAAATCGATACTCCCTGGATCTACTGTATCTGGTGTATCATTCATAGCCGTATTGATATTTTCATTACAAAACGCAATGAGATTGGGTAGGGAAGTGGGGTTGGAGTACCAATCTCCACCACCTTTATATTTTAAAACAGCCAGATTTTGCGCTTCTACTACTGAAAATGAGAGGCATAAAATCAATCCTAAGAGTATACTTTTCATGAAAACAATTTATCCTACTAAAATACAGATAATACCAATTATAACTTAAAATACACCTGATAATTTGTTTCTATCGCACGCATAGTTCAATATAAAATAAAACAGCAGTTGAAACTGTGCTTTGATTTTCTATCTCATCGGAGCACGTTATAATTCAAATTCTTTAGGCTCATTTTAAATAATAATTTGGTATAAGACCGCGATGTATACACTCTTTTTTAATTTGACTATATGGCTTGTCGGATAGTTGTTCTGTAAGTATTTTCGCGAAAGTGAATTGATGAAACACGATAAAAAGTATAATACGTTATAATTTACTATATTTACAACACCCGAATTATAAACACCTACACAATGAAAAAAATCATTTTACTAGCAGTATGCTGTCTAGCATACATATCTGTTCAGGCTCAGAGTGTGACTCCAGATCAAATCAAACAAAAAGTTGAAAAGCAGGTACAAACAATTACCTCTAAAGTCAAATTTACGGATACACAAAAAGCTGTTTTAGTAGAAATCCTCACATATACTGCTAAAAATAAGGCTGGTAACTTTGCAAAAGAATTAAAAGAAAACCCTCTTAGAGATATCAATATGGATACCTCATTTACAAAAGAGCAACGTCAAGTTATAAAAGAAACTACTTCAAAAATAGCAAGTAGCTTACAATCTATAAAACCTACACATAGTACAACTAAGTTCTAAGGAAGTTTTATATCTTAAAATACAATCAAAAGTCTGGCAAATTTGTCAGGCTTTTTTAGTGGATTCTCGTAAGGCATTTGGTTTTCTATAGACTTATCATTTAAAAAAGCGATGATTCGTACTTCATATATCTTTATATTATTTTTTACGTTAGTATTCCAATCGGAGTTGAGTGCGCAAGAACCTCCCACTGTTATAGAGCTATTTACTTCTCAAGGGTGCAGTAGTTGTCCGCCAGCAGATGCCGTTCTCGAGCAACTTAAAACCGAATTTGGAGATGATGTGATTACACTTTCCTATCATGTAGACTATTGGGACTATATAGGGTGGAAAGATCCTTTTGCTACCAAAGGTTTTACACAAAAACAATATAACTAGGCAGAAAAATACAAGACACGTAGTGTGTATACGCCACAAGCAGTAATCAATGGACGTACGCATCATACAGGATCTGATAAGCCATCTATATATCGTGCATTAGAGGCTAAAAATGAATATACACAGCCTATCGGTTTGACGATCAAAAAAGCGCAAAAAAATGGAAGTACGATTTCTGTTGCCTATGGATTGTCAGATACTAGCATCGCAAGTCAACTTACTTTTGTCATTGCTATAGACCAAAAAACCACACAAGTGAAACGTGGAGAGAACCGGAATAAGACCTTAAAAAACACACATATTGTCGTTGCAGAAAAAACGTTATCTCAGTATGCTTCTAATGGACAGATTGAATTACAACTTCCAGATTGGATTAAAGCTCAGGATCAGCTTTCTATCGTAGCCTATGCCTCCAAAAACCAAGTGGGTATTATCGATGCTATAACAAAAAGACTCTAAACGGGATCAAAGTGTATATGGAAGAATAATCTCTATAACAACCTCATTACGTTCCCGTTCATCATATACTTTTATATCATAGTCATGAGTATTGATATTAGCAAAACCTATCAGTTCTTCTCTAGTTTTTACAAACTTCCAAACGACATCTTTCGTAATCCCTTTGATAGTCATTACCCCGCTTACGCGAAACCCCAAATCAGTAAACTCAATCGTATTACTCTTAAAAGAGAGGCGAGGATGTGTTTTGGTAGAAAAATATTTCTTACTTCGTAAATGTCTATTTCGTAACCAATTATCAGTATCTAGACTTTCAGTGGCTACAGATCCTGAGATGATTGCAGTAGCTATAGACGTTATATCAATATTCCCTGTGAATTTGAAATCACTGAGTTCGCCTTCTACATCTTCACTTGTAAAATTAAAATTCACTTTTACTTGATCTTCATTGATGGTGATCTGTTGAGCATACATAAATGATGAAAACAGAAGGGTAAATGTGATAAGGGATAATTTCATGGTGTATATACTACTAATGAATGAAGTTATTTATTTTTTTTGCTTGGAACCGAGAATTTCGGCTTTTGTGCACTAATAAAATTAGTGAAATTAGTGTGTGAAATGTGATATTTACAGGTAAAAGAAAAAGTTTAAATAACTTCAATGTATAAATGTACTACATTAGGCGTACTAAATGATAAAAAAATAACCATGAAAACCTTCTGTATCTCCCTTTTTAGTATCCTCATGATGACAAGTTGTACAAACCCTACAGAAACTGGTGCGCCAATACCAGGTAATTTTGCACATACCGTGTATTTCTGGCTTCATCATCCAGATAATCAAGATGACAGAAAAGCATTTGAAGCATCCCTCAACAAGTTTATAGATCAATCACCTTATATCACGACAAAGCATATAGGTGTGCCTGCAAGCACAGATAGAGATGTTATAGATAATAGTTATACGTATAGCTTATTACTTACATTTAAAGACAAAGCCACACAGGATCAATATCAAGAAGAGCTTGCTCATAAACAATTTATTGCTGAATCTTCACATTTATGGTCCAAAGTACTGGTATATGATAGTGAAAATATTAGATAATTATCCTGACAAATAAGCTGTTTAAAAAATGATGGACGTCATTTAAGAAACAATAACCTTTTTATTATTGACGACACGAAGCCAACCGATAATTCCTATAGAAACGATGCCTGCTATAGAAAAACCTATAAATAGTGGGAGGGAAGATGTTTTTACTAAGCTACCTATGTAAATACTGATAGGC
>CAKZKZ010000154.1 GCA_937124495.1 uncultured Dokdonia sp.
AAAAGGATGTATAAGCAAAATTGCGAAGGCTAACTCCATCAGACACTAAAACAAACACCTTTTTATTCATCTATTTTTATTCGATTTTAAAAGTAAACTGGTATTAATCCATTGCCAAATATGAAAACTACTATCTTGATCTCCGTTAACATAGGTTGTCCATTCTTCTACGAGCTTCTCATGATCAAACCAAGTACTGTCTTTAAGCTCAGCTATCGTCTGAGTAACCCATTCTTTCAAATCTTCTGCTAGCCATTCTCTTTGTGGAGTTTGCAAAGGCCTTTTAGGGGCGTATGTAATGCTATCAGATAAATATTCAGATACAATAGATCGCAATACATACTTCTGAACACCATTGTTTATTTTATATGCTAACGGTTGTGCAAATGCAAATTCTACCAATCTATAATCTAAAAAAGGCTCTCGCAACTCTGTACTTGCTTGCATAGATACACGATCATTAAAACGTAATGCTCTTGGAATCTTTGTATAAAACAAATCTCGATATTGTAGATTTAATACTCGATCATTAAAAGGTGTTGGGTATACTGGTTTTTCCGCTTTCGCGAAAAATTCCTCAGAAAGTACTGATGTTCTAAAAGGGGATTTTGAGACTCCTTGAATCACACTATTAGAATTCTTAGTATAATAATCATATCCTGCCCATTGCTCATCCATTCCTTGTCCATCTAGGAGTACCTTCACTCCTCTTGCTTTGGCCTCTTTAAAAAGTTCGCCATACGCTACAGTAGGTACACCTCCATAAGGTTCATCTTGTTGTAAGGTCATTTCTTCTGCTAGTTGCGCAAGATGATTCACCTCAAGTTTCACCTTCGTCAACGGATTTCCTGTATGTGCTATAAGTCCTTCTACCCATGGTAATTCATCATAGCGATCATCACCTGTATAAAACGTAAAAGCTTCTATATTTTCTCCTTCATCCAACCGATTCACCAAAGCCAACAATCCCGAACTATCCAATCCCCCACTTACATTAAAACCTACAGGTACATCTGCTCTGAAACGAAGTTTAATACTGTCATCTAGTAATTGCAAGTATCGCGTCTTCACTGTTTCAAAAGAAAGATCAAAATCATATTTCTTGACTTCTTCTATAAAATCATACCAGCGATGTATCTCTAGTGCCTCTTCTTTATACCTGAGAAAATGACTCCCTGGTAATTGGTGTATATCTTCCCAAAAAGTTTCTTCCGGCATTCCATAACTTCCATACCCAAAATAACTGGCCCATACAGCCTCGTTAGGTATTTTAGAAATACCCGTTGCAAATAGACTTTTAATTTCTGATGCGAAATAAAAAGTATTATCTACCATAGTATAATAAAAAGGCTTTACACCAAAACGATCTCTGGCAGCAAAGAGTTGCTTTTCTTGTGCATCCCAAATCGCAAATGCAAACATGCCATTAAACTTAGAGAGACATGCTTCTCCCCATTCCTGATAGGCAGCTAGTAATACTTCGGTATCAGAGTTTGTTGTAAAAGAATAGGTAGTTTCTAATGCTGCTTTGAGTTCTACATAATTATAAATCTCTCCATTAAAAACAATCGTGTATCGCTTATCTTGAGAGAAAAAAGGTTGATTTGCCGCTACAGATAAATCTATAATGGCGAGTCTATTATGTCCTAAACAAACAGCCTCTTTATAATATCTCCCGGTATCATCAGGACCTCGATGAGCTTGCGCTTGAAGCATTGCTTCTAGTTGTTCTTGTGAAGCTCCACCTCCTATAATTCCTGCAATACCACACATTAGTTTTGAAACTTTTTGACGAGCTCTTCTGCCTTTTTCCAATCATCCATAGTGTCAATGTTTACATGCCATTGAGGATCAGATTCAATATAACTAATACTTGATCCATACAAAGAATTTTGATCTAAAAGCACCTCGCTTTTGGTAATATAAATAGCGCCATCACGGATATAGGCATCTGGTAAATCTTGCCTTCTTTTAATGATTTCCTTTTCGCCTGTTGCAATATTCAGTTTGCCATCTTCAGAGGCTTCAAATACCCAGTGTGGGTTGAATTCATGTGGTACTTTCAATACAGATACGAGGGAATCTGTGTCCGCTTTCGCGAAAGCGGTAATAGCCTCATCTATCATCTGCGAACTTCTAAAAGGGTTTGTCACTTGTAATAAACATACGGCATCATACATCTCCCCTTGTGCTTGCATATATTGCAAGGCATGTTGCACCACACCCAACGAACCAGATTGATCTTCTGCCAATGCTTGTGGTCGTGTAAAAGGAACAGACACTCCTACATCTCTTGCCAATGACATCAATGCCTCATCTTCTGATGAAAAAATAAGTGTATCTAATTTTGTTGACTGTAAACCTGCTTCTATGGTATATTGTAACAAAGGTTTTCCGCCTAGTAATTTCTTGTTTTTACCAGGTATTCCTTTGCTCCCACCTCTAGCGGGTATGAGGCCTAGCACTTTCATTAATAGGTAATTGTTTTATGGTATGACAATTCACAGGTCGCCAAAATATCAGCAATTTTCCCTCCAGCATCCCCATCTCCATAAATAGATGAAGAAGGAATTCCTGTCGTCTTTATTTGTTCTTGTATTGCACTTTGTATTGCTTCTTTTGTATAATCTACATCAATCACATTGGCGCCTCGATCTCTTCCATGTTGTCGTGTCCCTATATTAACAACGGGAACTCCCAGATACGCACATTCTCGTATTCCAACACTACTATTCCCTACAAGACATTTTGAGTTTGTTAATAGCCTCAAGAAATCATTAGGTTCCATATTTTTAAAGAAACGTATGTTTTGAGGGTTTACGCTTTCACGAAAACTTCTAATTCCGTTACTCGTTCCATCAGATCCAGCATCTACATTAGGCCAAAACCAATAGGTAGGAATGTTTAGTTGATGAACAACTTCTAAGGTTTTAAGCACATCTTCTTTTGCAGCTCCGTATTCTGTCGTTACGGGATGTTGCATTACGACAATATAATCATCGCCCTTTGCTATAGGTGCACCTACGCCTCCGTATTTTTGTGAGGGATCAAAATCTAAACCTGGATTTTCTTTGACAGTCTTTGCAATATCTATCGATGGGCAACCTGTATTGTATACTTTATTTTCTGCTTCGCCTAGTTTTAAAACGCGCTCTTTGGCATTTTGACTAGCCACAAGATGAATATCAGCCAATTTGGTATTAGCATGACGTACTTTTTCATCTATATTTCCTGTCACCTCACCTCCTTGGATATGTACTAAAGGAATATTTTGATACGCAGCAGCAATTGATGTGGCAATAGTTTCAAAACGATCTGCAATAGTAACGACCATATCTGGTTGTAACTTATAAAAAACCGTAGCCAGTTCCATCACACCAAGTCCCGTTGTTTTTGCCATCGCTGTTTTATTCTCCCCTTCCAGTACCATAAATACTTTCTCAGCAATGGTAAAACCATCTTGTTCTATATAATCTACTGCATTGCCATAGCGCCCTAATAAAGCAGCACCCGCAATAACTAATTGTAATTCTAGGTCAGGATGCTTTTCTATAGCCTTCAGTGCAGTTTTTATTCTACTATACGAAGGTCTTGCGGTTATGACGACACATACTTTTCGGTTACTCATTCTCAATATCAGATTCGGTTAGAAAGTCCCACTTTTTTAATGCTTTATTGATGGGTTCCCCAATAACAGCTTGAAATTGAGAAGCATTTATACCAAAACCTTTAGGCTTCTTTGCTTCTAAATCTTCAAAAGTGAGTATATGTCCTTTTGGCAAATCTTTGTTTACCGACAAGGATTTTTCAAAAATACGTTTTAATTCGGCATATTGACTATTATTAGACTTATCAATAGGATGCTTTCGCGAAAGCGTAACATTCCTCACATTCTTCACCAGTACGGGAATATCCTTTATTTCGATAGATGATGTGGCATCTGGCCCAAAATCTGAATGATTAAAAACAGCATGAAATTCTAAAATTTCTGCTCCTAAAGCGGTGGCTGCAATACACGTCCCAATAGTCGCTGAATGATCTGAATATCCAATAGGCACATCATAACGTTCTTTTAATTCTTGAATGACATTCAGTCCGTACTGTTCTGGAGCTGTAGGATAACTTGTCGTGCATTGAAGGATAGAAAAATCTACTTGCTT
>CAKZKZ010000155.1 GCA_937124495.1 uncultured Dokdonia sp.
TATACCCTAACCATACTTTATCTGCATACGGGTCGAGTAGGAGCGTCGTACCATTGTATGAAATTTTGAAACTAGCATGTGCAATATATTCGATAGTTACTTTTTGGATATCATCTTGTGCAATTGTCTTATGCGTATGTATCATACTTACCATGCATAGTATAAAAGTTATATAGCGAATCCAGATGTTCTTGTTTTTCATATAATTTGTGTCATAATAACTACTAGGGAACCCATAATTATAATTAATAATGCAATGGAAAATAATATGTCTGAAGCTTTTACATGTGGGTTTTTTGCTCCTAAACTACTATTTATTTCATCTGAGTTTTTTAGATAAAGGATGAAATCTCTTTGATGTAAGCGTTCACTTATTCTTTTGAAAAATCGATCAAAAAACCAATATACTATAGGTAAACAAAGCCCAAAATAGGTCATGCGATCACTTTTGAATTGAGGATCTGTATTTATAATTCCGATAACTCCAATAGATAGTAATACACTACAAATAATCCATACTATTTTTGGATTTTGCCACTTTTCTTTTCTGGTATAGAGAATAAAAAAAGGAAGACCTAAAGCAATTCCGATGCCTATGATGCTAGTATCCAATTTAGTTTGTTGTTATTTATATATAGTTATATCATTAGTATATCAACGATTGTCGCCATAGATTACAACTCACCTTAAGATATAGTTGTTGATTCTATAACCTTCCATTGCTTCCTGCATACGATTTGATGGGATTTTCGCTAAGATATAATCACTTTTGTCGTATCGCACATTCGTGCTTTACAAGGTATAAAAAATACACGGGGATATTGATACTTAATCTATCGCTTTTCTTGCTAAGATGTATGCTAATGGCGTATGTATTCCTTGCAAATATTCATCTATCGTTGGGATTACAGTATGATGTGGGATAACCCCTCGTCCAAATGGGAGTCCAGTGACATTCATATCAAATTTTAGTGAAGGAACATCAATTGTTAGTTTACTATATTTTAGAGGAATACCTACTCCATATCCACTGGTGTTTCCATAATAGCCTCCCCCGGTTTCTTCTCCTACAAAAGTAGCTCTCTTGTTGGTGTAGACCATATTAGAAAATTCACTTCCGCCTGAATACGTAATTGGGCTTATGATCACAAAAAGCTTGTGATTGTATTTGTAACGAGGTTCTTTTTTGTATGCCATTAAACCAAACCCCAATCCTTGTGTTCTGCAATAACTTCCATCTTGCATTTTTTTATTAGTAAAAACACGCTCCCAAAATCGAAAGGTGTTGAATGATATAGGCGTATCTACATCATTATCTAATACGGTGTACTGGCTTTTTGCACATACACTATTGTATTTCTGATAGTTTGGACCGAGATAGGAATAGAGTAGGTTTTCGTTTCCTTCATTACCGCCTCCATTTTTGCTTACATCTATGATGAGGTTTTTGATATTTTTTTCTTGAATGGTTTTAAAACTATTCTTTAAAAAACGTTTATAGTTTTTGTGGATGGTATTTTCTTTATAAGAAGACGAGCCAAACGTATGTACAGCAAGGTATGCCGTGGTGTCATTTATGATCTTAAATTCTAGGCTTTCTTCTGAATCTGATGTTGTTTTTTTTGCCTGCTTTTTAAATTGACTCTTTAACTCTTTTAATAGGCGAGATGGGATTGTTACGTCTTCAATATGTCCATCTATATCTTTGGTTTTTATAGTAAAAGTATCTACAAAACCATATTGGAGAAAGTAATATTTAGAAAATGAAAAACCATTTAAGTCTGAGTATTTTACTGCTTTTATAAATCCATCAGAAGCAAATAAATTTCCTAATTGTTTCACTAATGTAATAGGAGTGGAGTCATTGATACTGATCACTTCTTTTCCAATTAAATGGGCATATGCATCAGAAATGCCTTGCTTTGTGATGTACATTTTCTGATCCAGAAAAACGACTTTTAATGGAAGATACTTGGCTTGATTTTCTAAAAAGCTCTCTGTTTCTTCACTGAGCTCTATATCTGTATGATCTTCTCTGGTAAGTGCTACAATAGGAGCTATGATTTTAAAGAACTCGATTTCGTTTAAGTCTTTGTTAATACGATTATGTCCTTCTTTAAAAGCAGTATCTAAGCTATCTTTTGGGGTATACCAATACATCCCGCTATGGTGTTTTTCAAGCGCTTGTTTAAAGATTTCGAAATCTAAGCGTAATTTTTTTTGATCAATCTTAGGTAGATTGCCATATTCTTGAGCGATTAAGTTATAGGATAATAGAAGTATGATTGTTAAGAGTAGGGATTGTGAATTTTTCATGGATTCGTTTTTTGCTGATTGTGATACAAAAAGAATCTATTTTAAGAAGAAGGCGTTGTATTATATTGACAATTTAATAGCAGTGTACAATTACTATTAAAACCCGCTGTGCATTTTGTCAAAACGCCAGTTATTTTAATGTCTCATCTTCATTCTTTTCCTCAAATCCTAAAGGATGGGATAAAGATTTCTGATATTCACCCTTTAGGAAGGGGGAAAAATGAAGAAATCTAATCAAAATGCACAATGGGTTATCAAACAAAATTTTCACAATACATTTTGGGCGAGATCCCTACAAATCGCTTAAAAAACTTAGAGAAATGAGCGGTATCTACAAAGTTATAATCATACGCCATATCTTTTAAAATGGTGTTTTTTGTCATTTGCTCCTTAGCATCAAATACTTTTTTCATCAGGACATAATTAATAGGCGTGAGTCCTGTTGATTTTTTAAAGTTCCGTGCAAAACTATATTTATTGATGGTCGCAATGGCCGCTAAATCCTCTAATCGCAATGGACTTTTTATATGATCCTGAATAAATTTTTCTAACGTATCCCAATGCTGTAAAGGGAGTGAAGGAACATATACTTCGGTATTTGTTTGTAGGATAAGTGTATTAACAAAAATGGATACTGCTTTCTGAATATCTTCTTTAGTTCCAGATAACATCATTCTTTTAAGTGTTAAGAAATCAAATGTGACCTTTTCATTCTGGATACGCCTATTGGTAAAGTATCGTAAGCTTTGCATAATAGCACTTGATTCAAATAAGGAAGACGAAATATACAACGTATCAAAAGTCAATGAATTTGTTGCAGAGTATAATGGGTTTGCATGTAATTCATACGGATGTGTTATGGTAATATCATTGGCTTTTCCATAGCATGTCTCATCCTTAGTCTCTATCACTTCAACACCATCTCGGATTAAAGAGATACAGTATTCTTTATGAAAATGCAGCGGAAATGGCTTCTTCTGATTCTCAAATGATATCAATTTTAAACCTTCTATCATGTCATTAATGTATCAATGATAGGCGTGATAGGTTGCAACTCATCTTGTTGTATTGTTGTTGATTCTAATACACTACTTCCAACCACTGTAAAATGCGATTGTAGGGCTTCAATACATGCGACAGATTCTTTGATGGTGACACCATCTGGTACCCGATAATCCGTCTTGTCATAGTCAGTTGGTTCTAGACAATCAAAATCAAAGTGAAGATATAGATGTGTGATACGCTTTCGCGAAAGCGTACTTATTAACTCTTGAATATCTAGCTTTTTTGGATGATAAATATTTCCTTCATCTAGACGTATTTTCTCCGTAGCATCGATATCTCGCAGACCGACATAATGGATTTGGTGTTGCTCAATGGTACTCGAAAGAAGAGCATTCATTTCAGGAACTCCTTCCCCTAGTAATGTACGCAACGGCATTCCGTGAAAGTTACAACTTGAAGAATCGCAAGGTCTGTTGATATCTGCATGCGCATCAAACCAAATGACCCCTAGGTTCGGGTATTTTTTATTCAAATAAGAAACGGGCACAATCTCCAAACCACAATCACCCCCAATGGTTTGTAAGCTTTCAGGTTGTTCTTGTTCTAATCGGTTTTTAAATCGGGTGAGTTGTTCTGTAATGGATTCGTAATTATTAATCTGGTGTTTTTGAACACCTTTTGCACCTGCAGGTATTGTAGACAACGGAATACTTTCAAAAGCAGGATTATTAAGATACTCTAAAACAGTTTTTGCGCCTGCTTCTATACCATCACCTGTGCCGGCGCCTTGCCATTGTGGGAAATATATTTTCAAGGATTTATTTTTTGTAGCTCTACATAAAAATCGTCAGCGATTTTTAGTTTTTTAATCTTACTATTCGCCTTAAAGGTTCTCCATTGTTTAGAAGGATAAATCCATTCTTTCTCCCCGTTAATCACCATTTGTATTGGCATATCAAAACCATTTACTACGTTGGTGTACCTAAAAGTGATTTTATCACGTAGTTTTTGATACTCTAAGATAGGGATGTCTGTGGTGCGTAGATATTGATTAAAAAAGGCGTTTAGATTTTTATCTAGCTTTTTACTTATATAATTTTCTATTTGTTTTGTCGTTACGGTTTGATGACAAAATTTTGTGTTTAATCCTCGTAATGTTTCTCGCCAAAGGGCATCATCTTCTACAAGAGTGCGAAGCATGTGAAGCATGTTGGCACCTTTGTAATACATATCCGAGCCGCTACCTGTTTTGCGCACATCATAGGTACCTATAATGGGTTCGTCATTTTTAATGTTTCTACGTAAGCCTATGACATACTCAGCAGATGCTTCTTTTCCAAAATGGTAATCGAGATATAAATTTTCAGAATAACAGGTAAAACTCTCGTGTATCCACATATCGGCGACATCTTTACTCGTAATATTATTAGCAAACCATTCGTGTCCAGATTCGTGTATGATAATAAAGTCAAATTTTAAACCCCAATCAGTTTTAGAGAGGTCACGTCCTAAATAGCCATTTTGATATTTATTACCATAGGTAACTGAGCTTTGGTGTTCCATGCCTAAATATGGAGCTTCTACCAGTTTGTAGCTATCTTCATAAAAAGGATACGGACCAAACCAATGTTCGAAAGCTTCGATCATCATAGGAGCTTGCTTGAATTGTTCCTTTGCTTTTGCTTCATTTTCTTTAATCACCCAATAGTCCATATCCAAGGCACCTTTTTCTCCTTCATATACTTCGTTAAAATGAGTGTACGCACCTATGTTTAGATTCACACCATAACTGTTAATGGGGTTCTTAACCGTCCAGTGATAGGTTTTTGTGCTCGCTGTAGAGTCTATGCCTACCAGACGACCATTAGAAACATCGACTAAGTCTTTGGGTACGGTGACATGCATATCTAAGCTATCTACCTCGTCATAGTTATGATCTTTGTTTGGCCACCAGACACTGGCGCCAATACCTTGATTTGAAGTGGCAATAAAATGACGTCCTTTCTCATCTTTTTTCCAGGAAAACCCTCCATCCCAAGGGGCATTTTTTGCTTTACGAGGTTTTCCTTCAAAGCCCATTTTCAGTGTATGAGTTGTTCCTTTTGTTTGTTTTTTCTTGAGTTTTATAAAATGAGCATTCCCTTCTTGACGAACATCTAAAGCAACACCATCTTGTGTGATTGAGGTAAGTTCCATCGGGGCTTGTAAATCAACTTGTAATTCATCAACGCCTTCTTCCAGTACGGTATAGGTCATTTTATTAGTTCCCATAATGAGTTGGGTTTCTGGATACACATCTACTGATAAGTCATAGTGATTCAGATCCCACCACACTCTTTCTGGTGTTATAGCGCCTCGTAAGGTATCTTGTCTGTTGTATTTTTGACTAAAGACACTGAGTGAAGCGAATAGTAAGATGAATGGAAGGTATTTCATTATATCCTTTTTATGTTTTATTTCTAGTTTCAAGCTAAAGGTTCCAAGTCTTAAGCCTCAAAGACTCACAACTCAGGTCTCAAGACTTACATTCTTTAGATTGTTTTTAACTTTTAGTTTCTAATAATACTATTCGGAAAAGCAACAGGGCTTTCGTGTCCGTCTTTTCCTATGGCTGCGACCCCAAAAAAGAAGTTGTCTACAACAATGCCTTCTAGTTCATATTCAGTGACATTTCCTACGAGTCTTGCATTATCCCATGTAGGTGACGTGGTATCTCTCCAATAGATTTTATAGGCTACAGCACCTTTTACAGCACTCCATGTGAATTTTGCGTTAGGTCGTACAATGCCCCCAATTCCTACAGTTGCTGGCGTAGGTGGTGCCCATGCAATACTAGCGAGGTTAATCGCATTGACTGCGGTTAGTTTTGCAGCATACTCAAAGTTAACGTGTTCAAAAGTATCTCCGTAA
>CAKZKZ010000156.1 GCA_937124495.1 uncultured Dokdonia sp.
CGTCTTTTACTTTTACGTCTTTTTTAACTGGGTTTGTTGCAAATGCTCCTGTTACGATAAGCGCTAAAACTGCTGTAAATAATCTAGTTTTCATTTTTTGTTTTGTTTTACTATTTATTTTATTGTCTGAGTTTGTTGAGTAGTTTATTGAGCAACTCAAGCTCATGGTCGTTTAATTGTGCTGTAACTTTCTTTTCAGCTGTATTTATAATAGGATCTATTGTATTTAAAAGTGTCAATCCTTTTTCAGTAATTGTAATTTCTACTTTTCTCGTATTAGAAGGACAAATCGTGCGATCTGTATATCCTTTGGAAATCAATTTATCTACAAGTCGAGTAGTATTACTGGTTTTTGCAACCATACGAGAGTTAATCGTAGAGAGGTTTGCAGGCTGATTTTGTTGTCCTCTTAGAATTCGTAATACATTAAATTGTTGCAATGATATATCAAAAGGTTTTATAGTCTCTATAAGAATATCATTAGCCCAGTTTGCAGAATACAAAAGATTAATAGTCAGCTTTCGCGAAAGCGGTAACGTTCTAGCCTGTATAGTTTCTTCTATTGTCATTACAATTGTTGTATGTACAAATGTAATATATTCTTTCATTCTATTTGGAAGTTTTAACAATTTTTTGAAAATTTGAAAAATAAATAGAAATCCACAACATTATTTTAACGTATAAATCCCAAAGTTTGTTAATACCCAATACGGAATCAAAATCATACGATACTTTTGTCTTGATGAAATTTTACGTACTTATAGGTATATTTTTATTAGTAAGCTGTAAAGGGGAAAACCAAGTGATCGTTTCTTCTGTTGATACGGAAGAGGATACTCCTTTTGTTACAGTGGATTATGAAGGGTTAGAGTCTTATTTAGAAGAATCGGATGCCGATGTTCATGTAGTGAATTTTTGGGCCACTTGGTGTAAGCCTTGTGTAAAAGAGTTGCCTTATTTTGAAACGATAAGAGAAGAATATAGCAATGAAAATGTAAAAGTTATTTTGGTGAGTTTAGATTTTCCAGATCAAAAAGAACGTTTAACTCATTTTATAGAAAAGCGAAATATTCAATCAGAAGTAGTATTTTTAGACGATGGGGATGCTAACAGTTGGATACCTAAGGTAGATGTTAGTTGGACTGGGGCTATTCCTGTAACGATTATATATACTGATGAAAAGCGTTCTTTTTACGAAAGATCTTTTACATATAAAGAGCTAGAAGAAGAACTTAAATTATTTTTATGAAAACATTAAAAATCTTAACGGCTGTTGCTTTTGTTGTGATTTTATCTGCTTTTGTTGTGAAGACAGTGAGTCCAAACAAAGTAGGCGGAAACGGATATGGAATAGGGGATATGGCAGAAGATATTCACTTAAAGAATATCAATAGTGAGTTTGTTTCTTTTTCTGATTATACAAATGCAAAAGGGTTTATTGTCATTTTCACCTGTAATACCTGTCCTTTTTCAGTAGCTAATGAGGACCGCATTATTGCGCTAGATACAAAGTACAAGAATGTAGGGTATCCAGTTATTGCAATTAATCCTAATAATCCAGAAGTTAAGCCAGGTGATAGTTTTGAAAAGATGAAACAAAGAGCTAAGGAAAAAGGATTTACATTTCCATACCTTATTGATGAAGATCAAAAAGTGTTTCCTGCTTATGGAGCTACAAAAACACCTCATGTGTATTTACTTCAAAAGACAGCTAAAGGAAATGAGGTTAAATATATAGGCGCTATAGATGATAATTCTAGAAATGCTAATGCCGTAAAAGTGAAATATCTTGAAAATGCAGTGGATGCATTACTTTCTGGAAAAACAATTGAAGTTACAGAGACCAAAGCAATAGGCTGTTCTATAAAAGCATAGTCTTAGTATTCTATCATATAAAATAATTGAAAAATCGAAACTGTATAGGTTTCGATTTTTTGTTTAACCCTACTTTATTTTATTAAATTTGCAAGAAATTATAGGTGTTTATGATCTTAGAACAGATATATACAAAATGTTTAGCACAAGGGGCTTATTTTATAAGTTCAGAGGGAGAAGCTATCATTATAGATCCTTTACGAGAAGTACAACCATATCTTGATTTAGCTAAAGAGCATGAGAGTACAATTAAATATGTATTTCTGACGCATTTTCATGCAGATTTTGTAAGTGGTCAAGTAGATTTAGCAAAAGCTACAGGAGCTACAGTTATATTAGGACCTAATGCCAAAGCAACATATGATTACCATAGTGCAAAAGATGGAGAAGTTTTTCAAGTAGGTGATCTTCGTGTAGAAGTAATTCATACACCTGGTCATACTATGGAGTCTACTTGTTATTTACTGCGAGATCAAGACGGAAAAGAACAAGCACTTTTTACAGGCGATACTTTGTTTATTGGAGATGTAGGTCGACCAGATCTTGCGGTAAAATCGGATCTTACTACAGAAGATTTAGCGAGTCATCTTTATGATAGTATACATAATCGTATTATGCCATTGCCTGATCATATTACCATATATCCGGCTCATGGGGCAGGTTCTGCTTGTGGTAAAAATATGAGTAGTCAAACAAGTGATACTTTAGGAAATCAAAAAGAAACCAACTACGCTTTTAAATTACAAAAGCAAGATTTTATAAAAGAACTGATTACGGGATTGAGCGCGCCACCTAGTTATTTTCCAGAGAATGTAGCTATGAATAAACGTGTCAATACAGATGTTGATACGATCATACGAAGAGGAACAACGCCACTCTCTGTACAAGAATTTGAAACATTAGGATTCCAAGATGATGTATTAGTATTAGATACAAGGAGTGTTTCCGCTTTCGCGAAAGCGTCTCTACCTCAAGCTTGGTTTATAGGATTGAGTGGCCAGTTTGCTCCATGGGTAGGTGCAGTTATAAAGGATATTAATCAGAAAATTATAGTCATTGCAGACGAAGGAAAAGAAGAAGAAGTAGCGACACGTCTTTCAAGGGTAGGCTATGATTATAGTTTGGGATACCTTAAAGGTGGTATAGAAGCATGGGTGGAATATGGAAAAGAAGTGGTGGAAACACAAGAAGTTACAGCGCAAGAGGTTGTAGATGGTCTATCTAACGGGAGTATCACATATCCTGTAGACGTACGTAAAAATGGTGAGTTTGCCACAAGTCATGTAGAAGGAATACAACATTTGTCATTAGATGAAGTCCATACGAATAGTAAGGAGTTGGATCCTGCAAAGACGTATCACGTGCATTGCGCAGGAGGGTATAGATCTTTAATATATGCATCTATTGCTCGTTCACGAGGGATTAATATGGTGAATGTACTCGGTGGATATGGAGCCATCAAAGAAACAGCATTAGGAACTATTAAATTAACTACATGAAATGAACATACATGAATTTTATCATTAAACAATAGTAGAGATGATTAAATTCTTTATGTGAATTTCTGAAAATGAAGAAATTTTTAGTTTCTTTAATTTTCAAAAACTATAAAACTTTAAATAGATGAAAGATATAACAGTACAAGAGTGGAAATCACTTATCGCAACCGATGGGGATGCAGTTATTCTAGATGTGCGAACACAAGACGAGGTAGATGAAGGAGCTTTAGAAAATTCTCATCACTTAGATATATTTATGGGACAAGGATTTATAGATGAAGTAAAAAAATTAGATCCTGAGAAAAATTATTATATTTATTGTCGTTCAGGAAATCGTAGTGGACAAGCTTGTGCTATTATGGGACAACTAGGTTTTGAAACTACATATAATATGCTAGGCGGTTATACTGCTTGGGTAGAAGATTAATATGATGCGCTTTATTTTATCCTTATGTCTTGTTGTTGTCTTTATGTCTTGTAAGGAAAAATCAACAACACCTCGTGTAGAAATTATTTCTGTTCAAGAGATGAAAGAAGTGCTACAAGAAGAATCAGTGCAACTCATCGATGTGCGTACGCGTAATGAATATGCTACGAATCATATTAAGAATGCAAAGAACATCGTGTATCAAGGTGATGATTGGGAAGATCAAGTAGCAAAGCTTGATAAAGAGAAACCTGTTTATGTATACTGTCAAAAAGGAGGTAGAAGTGCTAAATGTGCTTCTTTACTAGAGGAAGCTGGATTTGAAAAAGTATATGACTTAAATGGGGGCATCTCTCAGTGGATGGCAGAAGGTAATAAAGTGGAGTAATTACAATATTGCCTCTTATATATTTTATAAGATAACCAAATTTATATAAAAAAAAGCTATCTTTTTAGACAGCCTTTTTTTTATATAATAGCACCAGTTATTATTGTTTTGTTAATTCAAATACAACTCTGTAATCGTCAGCATCACAACCTCCAGCGTTATCTATATTGTCTTGGAATATAATTTGAAACACACTATCGTTTTCTAAATCTATAGTAGCTTGGTCGTTAGAAAATGATTGAGATAATATAGCAGCTCCGCAACCTACACCTCCTCCTGGAGCTTGTAAAGGGACTAAGATTTGATCTCCATCTATAGAGAAATCGAAAGGACCGCAAAATGTACCAAGAGATGGTAAGTAACAGAGATCTGTTATTCTTCTATCTTCCAGTGAAAGAAATTCTATATTAATAATTCTTCCAGTTTCATACGATCCAGTTGCTCCAAATCCTGGAAATACACCTTCTACTACATCTAGTTTATATGATCCCGAAAATGGACCTAAAACGCCAGATGTTATAGTAAGAGAAGACAGTATCGTTGATGTAGTGTAATTAGGAGAATCTTCAATATCTAAGGTTAAACTTTTAGCTAAGGCAGGAAAGCCTGTAGGGTCAATTACTGTAATAGTAAACGAACTTGAAAATTCATTAGCTGGTATAACTATATTTGTTGAAGATATAGTATAAGAATCTGGATTAAGAGTTGATGTTTCATTAATCAATAAATTGATAGTTCGAGGACTATCTGATAATTTTGAAGCATTAACTGAAAACTCCATTTCTCTTGTTTCTCCAACTTCAATAGATAAGTTAGCACTAGATTGGCTTAAACTTATTATAGAGGGATCGGATTCTTGAATCCCAGAACCAAATTCAGAATCATCATCACATGATATAAACGCTGTGATTAAAATTGCTATTAATAAAAATTTATATTTTTTCATTTCTCATTTTTTTTAGTACCCAGAATTTTGGGTGTAATTTGTATTTGCATTAATCTCAGCAATAGGAATTGGGAGTTGAAATCTAAAATCACCCGTTGGTAATAGTAGTATTTCAGCAGGAGTACCAGTTCCATCTCTTAAATCTCCAAAAGAAGATCTTTCAATAGATTCTCCTCTACGTTTTAAATCAAAGAAGCGGTGTCCTTCAAAGGCTAACTCTACTCTTCGTTCAAATTGAATAGCATCTTCAAGTGCCTGTCCAGCTTCTGTTCCTGGTGTAAATGGTGCGTACCTCAATGCTCTTAATTCATCAAGTGCCGTAAGAGCCTGCCCTTCAAGACCTAATTCAAACTGTGCTTCTGCTTTATTAAGTAATACTTCAGCAGCTCTTATAACTTTAATGTCAAGCCTTCCGTTTACTTGTCCAGCTTCTCCTAAGAATTTCTTTATTCCATTATGTTCTGCATCTCCATTAGCACTGTCAAACTGTATAACATCTTTTCTGGCATCATCATCACTAATGCTATTGAAGAATTCAAAATCTACAGCGTATTCAGAAATTGTATTCGTAATTTCTCCAGCTTCTAGACTGCCTTGACTGTAAATAACACCTACATTATTAAAATTAGCTTCTGGTCCTGCCGTATTTACAGAAAGTTCTATAACGATACCATCATTGGAAGCATCAATATAAATATTAGGAAGTTCTTCTTGAGTTGCGAGTGTTGTAGTTACTTCATTTGAAGCATCTATAGCATTTTGGTATTGCCCTAAGTAAAGGTATACTCTTGATAGTAATGCGAATACTCCATTACGAGTTAATCTTCCTTCAGAATTTGATTCTGAAATTAATGTGCTAGCAGCAAGAAGATCTTCTAAGATTTCTTCGTAATTTGAACCTATAGATTCTCTTTCTGGAAAAATAGGAGCAGGCTCTTCAAAATTCACATCACCGTCTTCTACTTTAATATAAGAAATACCTAAGGCATTAACTGCGTCACTAGATTGAGTAGGAATAGGCCCATATACTCGAGCTAAGTCAAAATGAGCAAGTGCTCTTCCAGCTAATACTTGTCCTAAAATATTATCTCTTATTTC
>CAKZKZ010000157.1 GCA_937124495.1 uncultured Dokdonia sp.
TGCTTCCGCTTATAAAACAATAATCAGTTTGAAAGAGAAAGCCTTTGGGGTCATTATAATTCTTGCTGCCCTATTTTGGTGTTAGTATTATGGTCACATGGTTATAGAACATTTTTATTATAAAAATCAACCTATCATCTTTTGTTTTAGACCACCCGTTCAAGTATCTATGATACATACTATTTTAGGAATTATAGGGGTTTTAATAGGTATAAAAACATATCAAAAATGACTAAATTCTCGGACAACCGCCATTGGAGCCCTTAGTTTACTTATTGTAGGATTCTTATTTCAAATCTATGGGTCTATTTTATTTTAAAACACATGTTCTTTAAAACTAAAACCCTGCATATCTAGATATGCAGGGTTTTAGTTTTAATTATTTTACTATGAATTACTGCACTGTAAAACCTACATTAAACAATGCTGAATTTGTCACTGTAAGTGTATCTTCACTATCTATTGTATTTACCAAGGTGGTTGTGAAAGAACCAAAAACGGTATTTTGAGTAAGATCTATACTTGTAATAATAATTTCACCACCAACATCAGCATTTGAATTATAGGTCTCGCTTCCCGTATTCAGTGAGATGGTTGCAGTATTCGTATCATCAATTACATACGTTCGATCTGTAATCGCAGGTGCATCTGTTGCAACAGAACCTACAGTAATGGTAATAGTTCCAACATCTGTAATAGCAACAATAGATAATCTACCTCCATTGTTAGAAAGTATGCCACCTACATCGTCTGTTCGTACATTTTGTCCACCTATAGTGGTTCTAAATTTTACTTGAGCAGCCTCTGCTGGTCCGTCATCATCACTGCTACATGAAGTAACAAATGCCAATGCAAAAAATAAAATACTGATTTTTAAAAATGTCTTTTTCATTTGAATGTATTTTAAAATATTTATTAAAAAAAGCCCATACTTATAGAGTATGGGCTTTATAAGCTTTCGCGAAAGCAAAAAAAGCAATCGCTATTATTACTTGATATTAGTATCTGTAATACTCAGGCTTAAATGGCCCTTCTACTGTTACGCCAATATACTCAGCTTGCTCTGTAGAAAGTGTTTCAAGCTCTACGCCAAGACGTGCAAGGTGTAATGCAGCTACTTTCTCATCTAAATGCTTAGGAAGCATATACACTTCATTATTGTATTTGTCACTGTGGTTCCAAAGTTCGATTTGCGCTAATGTTTGATTTGTAAATGAGTTACTCATTACAAAACTTGGGTGACCTGTTGCACAACCTAAGTTCACTAAACGACCTTCTGCAAGAACAATAATATCCTTTCCATCAATCGTGTACTTATCAACCTGTGGCTTGATCTCGTCTTTAGTTGCTCCATGGGTTGTGTTTAACCAACTCATATCGATTTCATTATCAAAATGACCAATATTACAAACGATCACTTTATCTTTCATTGCCTCAAAATGCTCAGGGCGTATAATATCTTTGTTTCCAGTAGTCGTAATCACCACATCTGCATTCCCTACGACATTATTTAGTTTTTTTACTTCAAAACCGTCCATGGCTGCTTGTAACGCACAAATAGGATCAATTTCTGTAACAGTAACGATAGAACCTGCACCTTTAAAAGAAGCAGCTGTTCCTTTTCCTACATCACCGTATCCACATACTACAACGCGTTTTCCTGCTAACATAGTATCTGTAGCACGACGTATTGCATCTACGGCACTCTCACGACATCCGTATTTATTATCAAACTTTGATTTTGTAACAGAATCATTTACGTTGATAGCTGGCATAGGAAGTGTTCCGTTCTTTACGCGCTCATAAAGTCTGTGAACACCTGTAGTCGTTTCTTCAGAAAGACCTTTGATATCCTTTGCAAGTTCTGGGTAACGATCTAAAACCATGTTAGTAAGATCTCCTCCATCATCAAGAATCATGTTTAACGGCTTACGATCTTCTCCAAAGAAAAGAGTTTGCTCGATACACCAATCAAATTCTTCTTCATTCATTCCTTTCCAAGCATATACTGGAATTCCAGCATCTGCAATAGCTGCTGCTGCTTGATCTTGTGTAGAGAATATATTACAAGAACTCCAAGTTACCTCAGCGCCTAATGCTTGTAATGTTTCAATTAATACAGCTGTTTGGATGGTCATGTGTAGACATCCAGCTATACGAGCTCCTTTAAGAGGTTGCTCATTTTTATACTCTTCACGAAGAGACATTAATCCTGGCATTTCAGCTTCTGCAAGCTCGATCTCTTTACGACCCCAAGCTGCCAATGAAATATCTTTTACTTTGTACGGTACGTACGGTGCTGTTTTTGTACTCATTATTAGTATCTTTGATTATAGCAAATTGCGTGCAAAATTACGTAATATCTTACAGTTCTCATGCCTCTTTACAAAACAATAACAATAAACTCTGCTACAACGGTCTATATTTGGAAGATCGAAGAGGGTTTTGATACGCTTTCGCGAAATATAAAACTGACGGATCATTGTCAGCAACGCGTAGATGGAATGAAGTCTGAATTACACCGCCGTGGATTCATGAGTGTACGCCATCTCCTTGCTGAAGCTGGATATGTAGATCATGATTTATATTATGATGCACAAGGCAAACCGCATCTTAAAGACGGAAAGCATATCTCTATCACTCATTCATTTACCTTTTCTGGTATTATTATAAGTGATCAAGAAGTTGGGATTGATATTGAAATGCAACGTGATAAAATAATGCGCATTGCAAATAAATTTACACCTCTTGAAGAATACAGAACCTTAGCAAATACAGATGCCATCGTCCGAAAACTCACCATCGTATGGGGAGCTAAAGAGTCATTATATAAATTGTATGCTCAAGAAGGATTAAGTTTTTTAAAACACATTGATGTACAGGATTTCTATTTTGATGATGCAAAAACGACCGCAAGTGTCACCTATAATGCCCTCACTTCTACCTACAATATCTTCTTTCTAGAATTTGAAGGGTTTACATGCGTGTATGCTTTTTGATTGTTGATTGTTGATTGTTGATTGTTGATTGTTGATTGTTGATTGTTGATTGTTGATTGTTGATTGTTGATTTTAAAACGAAAACATTTTCATTACTAACGGGGTGGTGATTTTTTATATTTTGTTTCATACCTTATGATGTCTTTATAAATTGTATGCTCAAGAAGGTTGGAGTTTGGATCATTCTCAAAAGTGATGTGTGAATTGAAATTCTAATCCTACTTTTATGCTATATCTATCGAGATAGCTGAAACTAGTATACCCCTTAT
>CAKZKZ010000158.1 GCA_937124495.1 uncultured Dokdonia sp.
TAAAGCTTCTTTATTTAAAATTGATTCTAATAATACAATGGTAGCCATTCCTGTTTTTGCATCCACAACATCTTTTCCTATAAACGTCAACCTTGCTTTAGGTTCTTTTTTAATGACTTCATTAAATGCTTCTGCAAGCGCTAATACACCTTTCTTACGGATTATACTTCCAAAATATAAAATTGACTTAGGGATAATTACGTTGTGGCCTGGTGTAAAAGCTTCTACATCTACGCCATTATGAATTGTATTGATGGTCTTTTTTATAGCAAAGAGTTCTTTTGTTTTATCAGCTGTAAATGAACTCACCGACAAAATATGGTCAGCGCCTAAAAGTGCTTTTTTCTCAAAGTGAAAATTTTTCTTTTTTTGAGGTCTTCCTTCTAGATGACAAAAATAGGTGTCTGACCCGTGTAGTCTTATTACTACTGGGATTTTAAATTTCATAAACGCCGTAATCCCTGTCCAATCTGGAGCTTCTATAGCATGAATGTTTTGGGTCTTTACAACGTGATTTATGTAATGATTGATATGTTTTCGATACAAATACCAACCTCCTATTGGATACTTTTTATGTTTAATCAAGTGTAATGTAACGCCTTGATCTTCCAGTACGGCATCCTCTGATTGGCTGTATACAAATAGGGTTACTTGTATTTGCTTTCGCGAAAGCGCAACAGCAAGATTCTTAATGCTTGTGCCTATTCCTGCGGCACGTTTTATACGTGGATGCGGGTATTCTGGAGTAAGAAAAGCAATATGCATTTATTTGTTGAGTAAAAGATCGTTAACGATATGTTCTGTAAATAATACGGCGCCTTCTCTATTCAAATGACCACAATTAAAAAAGTGCTCTTCTCTCCCATCAAAAAAATTAATATAACTAACCAAATCAGGTATTTTTTCTTTTAATTCTGGAATCATAGAACGGTTGTTTTTCTCCGAACAATAAGGAGAGACAAACCAGAAAACAGTATTTGCAAGCAAATTTACACTCTTTTTTACATCATCGACTTCTGGATTATCATTTATTACAATAGGAGTTGTATTTGGAGTGATGTTTTTTAGATGATTTCCATCTTTTGGAACCCATCCATTAGCCAAGTCTATCTTTGTCTCCTTGCCCATAGAAACTGTTATAATCTCCCTTAATCCTAAAATTTTATCATTCCGCATATATCGATACATAGGTACATAGGTATCTCCCCAACTCACTTCATCTTTCAGAAAGGGTTGGATTACTTTATCGTCCATGTATGGAATCAACGCGCCTCTAAACGCTTTTGTCAATCCTTTATTATTATAGGTCGCATCGGTTTGAATAAAGATATAGTCAAAGGTTGCCCCCTTGCTTTTAAGAATATGAAGAAGTACTAATTGATCTTGATTAGACACACCAGCAATTCCAAAATTCATACAGCTCTTTCCTGTTAGTCTAGTGACTGTCTCACAATCTATATTATTTTCTACTCTTGAGTTTCCAATAAAAATGACATCATAATTAAAGGTATCATTTTTAAGTGCCATTTGTAATTTAGAACGCGGTTTTGAAGTCTCAAAAACATGTGTGTAATACATATCAAAGATATAAGACATACACAAAGTGATGCTAAAAATAATGAGTATGTATATCAGTAGTTTCTTCATTAAAACTGAAAATAAATAAAATCTTGATGATCAGAATATACCCCTAATGTGAGTAACATCACAATGATTAAAACAATTTTTGCCCACTTCCACCTTCCTACAAACGGATGCTCCTGTCGTCTATTAAACCATTCTAAACATAGAAAAACAAAAATGATCAAGAGCATTTCAACACTATACCTTTCTATCTTTAAATATTCAATGGAAAAATCAAGGTTTAAAAATAACCGTTTGATATATTGAAAAGCTTCTCTAACCGTATTGGCTCTAAAAAACACCCAAGCGATCACAACCAATGCAAATGTAACAAGCATCTGAAAAAACTCTTTAACTTTTGGAAATCTGCTATCCAAAGCCACTTGATCTAAGTTTTTACGATTATTATTAGTCATTAATATAGGAATAAAAAACAATGCGTGTAATCCTCCCCAAACCACAAATGTCCAGTTAGCACCATGCCAAAATCCACTCACTAGAAAGATAACAAGGACATTACGTAATTGATAGATTCGGGATCCTCGCGATCCTCCTAAAGGAATGTACACATAATCTCTAAACCAAGTAGATAATGAGATGTGCCAACGCCTCCAAAACTCTGCAATATTCCTAGAAAAATATGGGTAATTAAAATTACGCATCAAGTCAAAACCAAACAGTCTTGCCGTTCCTATTGCTATATTAGAGTACCCAGCAAAATCACCATAAATCTGAAAAGCAAAGTAAAAAGCACCTAAGGCTAAACTTGCCGTGTTTAAGTTTTCGTAATTATTAAAAATAGTATTTACATACGTAGCGCAACTATCTGCAATCACTACTTTTTGAAACAACCCCCAAAGGATAAGATTAATTCCAGAAATGGCTTTTTCTTGATTAAAAATACGCTTTCGCGAAAACTGAGGCAATAAGTTTGTCGCTCTTTCAATAGGCCCTGCGACTAGTTGTGGAAAGAAAGATACATAGGCTGCAAAATTGACAATATCTCTTGATGCTTTTAAATTTTTACGATATACATCTATCGTGTAGCTTAATGTCTGGAAAGTATAAAAAGAAATACCTACAGGTAAAATAATTGAAAGCGTACTGCGATGCATTTCTATTCCAAAACCTGCAAAAGCATCTACCCAACTATCTACAAAGAAGTTATAGTATTTAAAAAAGCCCAATAACCCTAGATTGACTATAAGCGAAATCATCAATAAACGTTTTCGCCTTGAGCTAGAAGATGTTTTCTCCATATAGATGCCCACGGTATAATCCACCAAAGTACTAAACGCTATTAAAGATAGAAATCGCCAGTCCCACCATCCATAAAAAACATAGCTAATAACAAGAATAAATACATTTTGCAACTTTAAATGACGCTGCACAACAAACCAGTATATAAAAAAACATACAGGCAAAAAAATAAGATATTCTAATGAATTAAAAAGCATTCGTTAGTTTTTCTATTCCGTCCCAGATTCTATCTGGAGCTTCTATAGCGGGTTGTTTGTTGATGACAGCAAACCAATCCTGAGCGGCAGTGACCGTTTTAGGGACTCCTTGCAACATGGTTTCTAATGCACCTTCAATGGTATCGGGATGATCTAGCCAAACAACAGCTTCTGGGGAAGGCATTGATCTAAAATGAACAAAGTCGTATAAATACACTCCTTTTTCTGCCACTTCTTTTTCATTAAGGTAATTGTAATTCATATACGCACACGGTTTTCCAGCCGTTGCATAATCAAAAACCATACTTGAGGCTAGATTAACAACAAATTCTGTATGCGCAATTAAATTAACTTGTAAATGGATATCCTTTCTTGTGGGAAGTATTGTATTCCATCCATCACCGATCTTATCCCATAACGGCGGAAGTAACACAATCACGTCTTTAAACTCTTCGATAACTGCATCGTATCGAGAAGAAAAATCAACGGGGCATCTTCTAAAAATAAGTCCCAAAGAAGCTCCTTTCTTATTTAAAGAACGTATGGCACTTGCTACATCTCTAAGATATAATTCATCTTTAGGTGATGTTGTAATATCGTCTCCACTAAAACAGATATACTTCTTTGCAGTATCTAAGTTATGTTGTTTATAAAAAGCTTCCTTCGTTAGCAATGCATCTTTTTGAAAATGAGGTTCAAATTGAGGCGTTCCAGTGACTATAATTTGCTCCGATTGTATGTAACGTTGATAATGTAACAACTCATTTTTCATATGATCACTCCAAACAAAATAATGATCAGAAGTAACAACAGTGGTTGCTTTAGGGACATTATCCCAAGAAAAAATATAAGATGCTGTAGGAATATTTAAATCCTGCGCGGCGGCGAGTGGTGAAATAGCGATCACAGATCGCTGACTCGCACAAAATAATAAATCAGGTTGCTCCTTTTGTAACATTTCCTTACAAGAACGGTAATACGCTGTTTTACGTTCCTGCGCTATCATGCGTTTTCTGATGGTTAATAGCCCAGATTCAGAGCCGTATTTATAACAAAACCATTTTACTAACGTAGTTTTTAATCGTGACTTTAATGACTTATAAGATAATGGGAATTTATAAGATTGATATACTGCATCATCATCACGCTCTGAAAAAAGATCTAACTCGATACGTATACAAGCCGTTTTTAAAATATCTGTTAACCAATGTGGTTTTTCTTTTTTGAAACTAACTTGATTAAATCCTAATGCTGTGAGATCAAAAGGCGTGTGATTCCAAAATAAAATCTCATGGCCTTTTTCTAATCCTTTTTTATAAAAAGAAGTGTATGCAAAATTCCTAAGACTCACGCCATCAGGTAATAACACAAGTACTTTTTTACTCATATGAAGCTGTAATGATTGGTTGGTTTGCCTTATGAAAGTGCGATTGCTCCAAATATAATACAATACCTTGCTTTGCTAATACTTTATGTGCTTTTCGGATAGCATCTGGTGTAAAATCTTTAATTCGGTATTCTTTAGATGTCGCCGTTTCTTGTTGTGTTATAGGCACTATTGTAGTCTCTACATAGGCTTTTACAATTTTTGGATATGCAACTCCTGCTTGTTCAATTAATCGATTGCCTATAGTATGAATCGTATCTTCTTCATATAACTCTTCGAGACGTAATTGATGTAAAATACCACCTGCATCTACTTTTATGGTTGCTATATGTATTGTAGCGCCTATACAAGCAAATTCATTATTGACAATTGGAAAAAAATTGGTACCTGATCCTTTGTAATAAGGAGAAAGTCCTAAGTGAAGATTTATTACTTTATCAGGAAATTTTTCTAAAATAATAGGCTTTATAATAGAAGTCCCAAAAAGAAGTATATAATCAACTTTATACTTTGCTAAATAATCAACAGTTTCTTGCGTATTCACTTTTCCAAACGCTAACGATATGTGAGGCACTTCCTCTGGAAAATGAGTGTACTGACCAAAAAAATCTTCTTCTGCAGCAGTTCTATCTTTAAAATGAGTATCTAATAATTGCTGATCTTCTATATCATAGCGACTACTATCTTCTATGGCTTTATTTTTCTCCTCAGTGATAATTACAACAAGGTCTAAATCTGCATTGAGTTGCGCCGCAATATATTTATGTCTAAGATGAGTACTAGTGAATAAGGCTATGCGCATCTTTAAAAGCTTTTTGATTTTTACCTAAAGGTAAATCATTACAATCAAAACGTTTTAGCAACAATGGGTTTTCATTTCCCGTATTGATACTTCGTTCCATGGTAAATCCTAATTGATGCCCTGTACTTTTTGCCATTGCTTCTACAGGAGGGGCACACGCCTCTTGGCTACCATAAGGGTAACTTATGTAGGGTATTTCTTTATTGGTAAGTTGTTCTAGATACTCTTTAGAAATAACAAGCTCTTTCTGTATGTCTTTATGATCTAGATATCCTAACGGTACATGACTATGCGTATGACTTCCTAGCATCCCTTCTTTTGCAAGCTCTTTCAGCTGCGCTTCTGTCATATACAAATCTTTCACCACCTGACTACTTTCAAAATGTGTATCAAAAATAACGTGTATCAAACGATGTTGTTCCTGGATTGACAACTTAAAATTCAAGGTGAATTTTAAGAGCGCCGTCTCCTCATCATCATAATTGTAATGTAAAACTGCTTGACGTTTTTCTTTTTCTGAAAGTATTGTTTTCCCTTCTGTATCAAATGTTTTTAAAATTTCAAAAAAAGCACTGGTAGACATTTGAGATCGAAGTAAGTGTATTTTATGAACCAGCGTCACTTCTTTCTCTATATAATTGATACTATTAATAAAGAATAAGGCTTTGATACCTAATGCATCTAGAATTGGTTTTGCTTTTACATATTGTTCTTTAAGACCATCATCAAAAGTGATCAACACATAATTTGTAGATGATTTTATAATGGCATCATAATTAGCAAGCAACTCTTGCGGTGTGATATACGTCCCTATCTTTTTAATAGCAAGTAATTGCTCTTTAAAAAAAGTAGGCGTCACTCCAAAAATACTTGGATACGGCGTTGTAAAATCGTCTCTTATGTAATGATAATTACTTACAGTAAGCATATAAGGGTAATTAATTAACTGGCGAAGATACTA
>CAKZKZ010000159.1 GCA_937124495.1 uncultured Dokdonia sp.
GGTATTGCTTCAATTGTACCAGGAAAGGGAGCCATAGTTGTTCAGGCTAGCAGTAGTTATTTTGCTCGAATGACAGGTGTAGAGTTAATGGAGTCTGATGCTTCTTTGAAAGCAATTCTTAAAGCTATGCGGAATAAAGAGTTTAATCCTGAGAGGCAGCAATATGGAGTTATTCTATTACAGGATGATACGACGCCACTCACCTATTCAGGGCAACTCATAAAAGATTGGAATGGTTCTAAAATAGGGGACGATTTTGCTGTTTTAGGAAACATTTTGGTAGACGAAAAGGTCATCAGAAATGCCTTCGAAGCCTTTAATAATGCTAGAGAAGAATCTCTATCTGTGCGCTTAATGACAGCACTAAAAGCAGGTGAACTCGCTGGTGGTGATAAACGTTGTGGATTGCAATATGCAAGATCTGCATTCATCTCTGTGTATAATCCAGAAGATGATGCCATTTTAAAACTTTCTGTACAAGGAATTAAAAAAGGTGGAAAGCCGGCAGTTTCTTTATTAAATCAACAGTTTAATAACTGGAACAAAAATCAGTTAAAAAATGATAAAGTTCAAAATCAAAATGCCATTCGGTCTTTTAATGGACATCATATTTCCCCATCTAAAATGGATGCATTTATAAAACACCAAATGGACTCTCTTAACATGCCAGGGTTATCTATAGCATTTTTTAATGATGATAAAATAGTATATCACGATGCATTAGGAGTTAAGAATAATGAAACCCAAGAAAAAGTTGATGACTCAACAATTTTTGACGCAGCATCTATGTCTAAAACTGTATTTAGTTTTTTTACTATGAAAATGGTAGATGATGGATTTATTGATTTGGACACGCCATTATATACATATATGGAATATCCTGATATTGCTTATGATGAGCGTTATAAATCAATTACTGCTAGGATGGTATTATCACATACCAGCGGATTTCCTAATTGGAGGTTTCTTGATCAAAATGGAAATTATAATCCCAATAATAAATTGACAATACAATTTGAACCAGGAACTAAATTTCAATATTCAGGTGAAGGGTATGAGTATCTAGCTAAAGTTATAGCACATCTAAAAGGTGTGGATAAGAATGAACTACAAGATTTAATAAAAAAAGACATTTTTGACCCTCTAGATATGGGTAAGAGTAGTTACGTTTGGAATGATTATATACAAAAACATCGTGTTGATGGTCATTTTAAAGGAAAACTAAACAGTGGCTATAGTAACAATGCAGATGATCCGAACTTTAAAGCATCGGCAAGTTTACAATCAGATTCTAAAGCGTATGCAAATTTTTTAATCGCAATGATGTCTAATAAAATCTTATCAGAGAATAGTTATCAAGAGTTGTTGAAAATACAATCGATTTCACCTGCTGATAAAAAGTATAAAGAGCCCAGTTACAAGTATGGATTAGGTATTGTTATTGAAGAATCTATTTTTGGTACTAACTATTCTCATGGAGGTGATAATTTAAGCACTACTTGTAGATATATGTTCAATAAAAAAAAGAAAGTGGGGTATGTATTTTTCACCAATTCAGAACATAAAATGAAGTTTGATAAAAACTTAATAGACTTTCTTTTATCTCAATAATTGAATGTAATACATAAACTAAAAAGCTTCAAAAAATGTCCTGATTCGTATATTTCTACTGTTTTAGTACATCGCCCGTACTTAAACTACCTTATTCGTTTTTTGAT
>CAKZKZ010000160.1 GCA_937124495.1 uncultured Dokdonia sp.
GGTGTGAGATACGGGTAGGGTCGAGGTCAAGCTCGTCAAGGCGTTTATTGATATAGTCCCTTCCTAGCATATCATAAAGTCGATTATACGCTTCATTATCGCTCACAGCAAAAATCTGACGCATATCATCTGTAACACTATGTAAAATAGAATCTCTAGTAGAAATATAAGGAGAATCTAATTCCAACTCAGGATGTGTGTTTACATACTCAGCAGCGAGTAAGGCTATTGGTAATTTTACGGTACTAGCTGGGTAGAAATAGTTTTTTTTATTTTCTTGAAATGCATAATCTTTAAAGGTAATGAGCCCTTTATCTGTCGTATCTATTTGGGTGTATAAAATTTGAACTTCGTGATTGTCTAGACTGTCCATTACTTGTTGGATAGCAGGATGATCTGATGTTAATACAGTATCTATAGGTGTGGTACATGAAAATAGGAACACACTACTGATACACCCTATAAAAAAAGAAATACGCATTCTTAAAAATACTAATTTTTAGGATGTTATAAACTTCTTTTTATGACTAAGCTGTTTTTTGTTAATTTTTAATGGTTTTCTAAACTGTATTTTCAAATATAACATGAATCTTATTTATATTTTAACTCAGATTGGATATTGATTTTTCAGAATTAAGATTGATAATTTTTACGTAATTTGTTTTATTCTAAACTGTTCAAAATGTTACAACGATTTGTTGTTTTTTTATTATTAATACCCAGTTGTTATGCACAAGATAGGGTTGAAATTCTTCTTGATAGTTTAACTCTTCTTTCTAACGGAAAAGATGTATCTAGGGTAAGTCAGAAAATTGCCTTAGAGCTTAAAGATTCAGACTGGGATCGAGCACTTACATATTTGGACTATGCAGAAAAAGAGGCATTGACTTCTTCTGGATCAAAGGAAGACTTGGCTGATTTTTTTATAACAGCGGCGGATATCTATTATTCGAAAGATGTGTTTGATATAGCATTAGAATACTATCAGAAAGCATATAATATTTATAATGAAACAAATGATACTTTAAATAAGTATAAACTGGAGAATGATCTAGCAATTATTTATGCAAGATCAAATAATAGAGATAAAGCACATTATTATTTTCAAAAAGTTTATGATTATCAAGTAAAACAGAATGACTCTGTGTATTTGGCTAAAATACTTAACAATCTAGGGACACTATATTTTGAAAGTGATATAGATTCCTCATATACTTTTTATCAAAGAGCATTGAATATTGTAGAGAAATTGGATGACAATAGACTTAAGATATATGTGTATACAAATCTTGGTAAAACCTATTATGCTAAAGATAAACTCGAAGAAGCACAAAAGTATTTTGATAAATCGAACTCATTAATCAATACGAAGGTCAAAGGCGATGTTAGAGGTTATGTATATAAATCATTATCCGAATATTATTTTTCCTTAAAGCAAAATGATTCTGCTATTCACTATGCAAATAAGTTAGCAAATCTATTTGATAATAATCAATATAGTTTTGGCAACCTCAATGCGATGAAAATCTTATATACAGCAAATCTTGCCGAGGAGAACTTTAAAGATGCATCTACTTACTTTGAATTATATGATACTATACGAGATAGTATAAATACTGAAGAGAAGGCAGTTAATGTGGAGCGGTTAAAGTTAAGGCAAGAGTATAAAATCAAAGATCAAAAAAGAGAATTTGAAGAAGATAGGAAGAAATTTAAATATTTTCTCGTTGGAATGAGCCTCATTATTGCACTTCTTATTTTAGGAATTTTACTGATAAAATATCGAAATAAGATTTCTAATTTAAGACTTGAAAGTGAACTCGTAGAAGTAAAACAAAAAGATCTAAAAACAAGCTTAGAACTTAAAAGCAAAGTACTAGTTGCAAAAGCAATGACTGAAATTCATAGGACTGAAATTATCGAAGGTATTTTAGAGGATCTTAAACATATAAAGCGTAAAGCTGTAAAAAAAGAAACACAACAAGCCATTGATTATATTGTGAAGAGACTTGAGAAGAACACTTCAACAAATCTTTGGAATGAATTTGAAGTAAGCTTTGAACAAGTTCATGAATCATTCTATAAAAATATTAATAATCAACATCCAGACTTAACAGCAAAAGATAGACGACTCTGTGCTCTTTTGGTTTTGGATCTTACCTCTAAAGAGATATCACAAATTACGGGTCAATCATTTAAGTCAGTTGAAAATGCTCGAACCCGATTGCGTAAAAAGTTAAATCTAACCAATACAAAAATGGATTTAATTACTTATTTACATCAATTACAGTAAACTGTTTTTAATAAAATAATATTAGTTTTTATTTTTAGAATGCATGTATATATTTGGAAATAAGGTGTATATATTGAAATGAGTGTTTTTAAAAGGGCGACTTTTTCCAAATGAGTGACTTGTACAGGGTGAAAAATTATGAGTCAATACTAGTACACTATATTTTTACCTTAATCAAAAATAGATTCCTCATACACGATGAAACCTAAGACTAAAAAAAGTAAAAGTGTACAAGAGCTTTTGAAAGAAAGTGAAATTAGAAAAATAGCTTTGAAGAAGATCGTTAAGGGAATAAATGCTAAAACTAAATCTCTTTAATCATGAAAAAAAATATTCTATTAATTCTTCTATTCATTGGAATTTCTGCTAATGCCCAATGGAATACTGATACAGCGGTTAATACGCTCGTGGCTGATTCAGATAGTGAAGATATTAAATCTATGGCAACATCAGATGGACAAACCTATGTAGTCTTTTGGAAAGCAGTTGCTGCGCCAACTAATTTTGAATTACGCGTACAGCTACTTGATGTTGATGGAAATAAGCAGTTTGGTGATGATGGTATGCTTGTTAGTGATACAATTCCTATGTCAACCTTTACCGTAGTTTGGTCTATAACCATTGATGCAAACGATAATTTATATATTGGTGCTACAGGAAGCGCCGATGATTCTGGACATGCGTTTAAGTTAGATATAAACGGAAATCAACTATGGGGGGCAAATGGAATCAGTCTTGGTGACCCTGGCTTTGTGGTAACTATTTTGCCACTTGCTAGTGGAGAAGCCCTCGTCTCTTGGTTTCCCTTTGATACAGGCTTGATTCAAAAATATGATACTAATGGAAATCCAGTTTGGGATTCTCCTCAAGATTTAGGAACTGGGATAACTGCTCCAGCCAATATGTATGAGTTATCAGATGGAGGACATATTAGCGTCTACCATCTAGTAGGTTCAGGAATCAGTTCTACGTTGTAT
>CAKZKZ010000161.1 GCA_937124495.1 uncultured Dokdonia sp.
TTGGTTTGCTCTACTACACCATGTCGTGCATCAATTAATATGGTAGCCACATTAGCTGTAGATGCTCCGGTAATCATATTTCTGGTGTATTGAATATGCCCAGGTGTGTCTGCTATTATAAACTTACGTTTAGGCGTAGTAAAATAACGGTAAGCCACGTCAATAGTAATTCCTTGTTCTCTTTCATCACGCAAGCCATCTGTAAACAAGGCTAAATCAACGCCTTTGTGGCCTTTCTTTTTACTTGTAGATTCTATAGCCTCTAACTGGTCTTCAAAAATAGACTTAGAATCGTAAAGTAGTCGCCCAATCAAGGTGCTTTTTCCATCATCAACACTTCCAGCAGTTGTAAAACGTAGTAATTGGTTATTATCTAACATGTGTGTTTTATATATGTGTCCTGTTACAAGAACAGGCGTCATTTTATAATTATTTTTTTTTTAAAAATACCCTTGGCGCTTTCTGTCTTCCATTGCAGATTCAGAACGCTTATCGTCAGTTCTATTTCCACGTTCCGTTTGGCGCATGGCTGCAACTTCAATGGCAATTTTTTCTAGTGTATCCGCTTCAGATTCCATCCCTCCAGTAATGGTAATGTCTCCTAAAGTTCTGAATCGTATTTTTTTAGTCACTACTTCCTCATGCGGTTCTAAAGTTAAAAATTCAGAGTTTGGAATCCATGAATTACTTCTCCATACCACTTCACGTTCGTGTGCATAGTATAAGGAAGGAATGGCAATATTTTCGCGTTTTATATAATTCCAAACGTCCATTTCAGTCCAATTACTTATTGGAAAAGCTCTAAAATGCTCGCCTTCAAAGTGTTTACCATTTAACAAGTTCCATAATTCTGGTCTTTGATTTTTAGGATCCCATTGCCCGAAATCATCTCTATGTGAAAAGAAACGTTCTTTTGCTCTAGCTTTCTCTTCATCACGACGTCCGCCACCAATAGCGCAATCTACCTTATGCAACTCAATAGCATCAAGCAATGTTGTTATTTGCAAGGCATTTCTTGTGGCGTTTTTACCTTTCTCTTCGGCTACTTTGCCTTCATCAATTGACTCCTGCACAGAGCCTACAATTAAGTTTACTCCAAACTCTTTTATCAAATCATCTCTAAACTGAATCGTTTCAGGAAAATTATGCCCTGTATCTACGTGCATTAATGAGAATGGTATTTTGCTTGGGTAAAATGCTTTTTTTGCTAAGTGCGTGACTAAAATAGAATCTTTCCCTCCAGAAAAAAGTATGACTGGGTTTTGAAATTGTGCCCATACTTCTCTTAAAATAAAGATGGCTTCACTTTCTAATTCATCTAAATAATTTAAATAATACTTACTCATTAGACACTTGTAATTTTGGTGTTATGTAGGCCATAATTTTATTTACAGCTTGCTCTATTGTTTCGTTTTCAGTGTTTATTTCTATATCTGGGTTTTCTGGCGCTTCATAAGGTGCCGAAATTCCCGTCATGTTTTTAATTTCTCCTGCTCGCGCTTTTTTGTACAAGCCTTTTACATCTCTACGCTCACACTCCTCCACAGACGTATTGACATAAACCTCAACAAAGTTAACATCTTTCACTATCTTTTTTATATTCTCTCTGTCATTTTTATAAGGCGATATGAATGCAGCCAAAACGACTAAACCTGCATCAACCATTAAGTTTGATATTTCTGCTATTCTCCTGATATTCTCTGATCTGTCTTCAGGTGAGAAACTCAAATTTTTATTGATACCATTTCTTATATTATCTCCATCTAAGGCATATGTTGCGATATCTTGTTCAAAAAGACGCTGTTCTACCAGATTAGCTATGGTTGATTTTCCAGAACCTGACAAGCCTGTAAACCATACTAAAAGTGAATTGTGTTTATTTTTTTTTCTTCGATCTACTACAGATACTTTATAGTTTTGTGGAATAATATTTTTTTCCATTAGCTATCTTTTTGTTGGTTTTTTCTGGTTGGCAATCCAAAATTAGATTTGTACCAAAATCGTTCATGAACATAATATAAGCCCATTTTTATAATCGATTCTGTTATAGCTACACCTGTAGCTTTTTCTGTTGCTAAGGGATCTTCTTTAAAGAAAAAATATGCGATACAGAAGGTTGTTAACGACGCAATTACTCGCCATGTTATTGTTTTGGCTAAGTGCCTTTTTTTTGAAACATCTTCCATTACTTACAAATAAACCAAGGGTTTAATAGATTTTTTTTGTTGTACAATAGTGGTGCTTTAGTGTCCTGAGCAATGACCTGAACCCCCACTGCATTACAAATGGCTTGTCCTGCAGCTGTATCCCACTCCATTGTTGGTGCAAAACGTGGGTATATGTCAGCATTACCTTCCGCAACTAAGCAAAA
>CAKZKZ010000162.1 GCA_937124495.1 uncultured Dokdonia sp.
GATAAAGAGTTAGTACAAATCGATTATAGTCATATCCCGTTACAATCCTTATTTCTTCCTGCACAAGCAAAAGTAGTACGTTTGGACATAGAGCGTAGAGGTGATTATATAGGGTATATTCAAGGAGCTGGAGATGCCGTTCCTCAAAAGTTAGAACAAATAGGATATCAGGTAGCGATTATCAAGCCTGAAGAAATCACGAAAGAAAGATTAGCTCAATTTGATGCGGTCGTGGTCGGAATACGTGCCTATAATGTAGTAGAGGCTTTACAAAGTAAACAACCTACCTTATTAGAATATGTAAAAGAAGGCGGGACATTGATTGCTCAATACAATACAAGTGGTCGATGGGGAAATACAAAAATAGGAGCACCGTTTCCTATGAAGCTTTCTCGTGATCGTGTCACCGATGAATATAGTGATGTGAAAATCCTAGCAAAAGACCATCCGTTGATGAATTTTCCGAATCAAATTACTCAAAAGGATTTTGAAGGCTGGACACAAGAACGTGGTTTATACTTCCCTAATGAGTGGTCAAGTGAATATACTCCTATATTATCGATGCAAGATAAAGGAGAGACTGCTAAAGATGGAAGTTTACTCGTAGCTCCTTATGGAGAAGGTCATTATATTTATACAGGATTGAGTTTCTTTAGAGAACTTCCTGCTGGTGTTTCTGGAGCGTATCGCATCTTTGCAAATATGCTATCCATAGGAAAAGAAACAAAACCAAAAGTAAAAGGATAATACGATGAATAAAGAGCCTAAATATATTTGGAAAAAATCGTATACCGCAGTTCTTGTAGCTAATTTGGTTTATTTTATTTTGTTTTTTCTTTTAATGAAACAATACGCTTAATATGGAAATTATTGATTGGGTTGTTCTCGGAGCTACCTTGGTTTTTATTGTTGTTTATGGTGCCTATAAAACACAAGGAAGTAAAAATGTAGAGGATTATATACGTGGAGGAAATACATCAAAATGGTGGACCGTAGGATTATCTGTGATGGCCACACAAGCGAGTGCCATTACGTTCTTATCAACAACAGGACAAGGTTTTTATAGCGGAATGGGGTTTGTTCAATTTTACTTTGGACTTCCTATTGCGATGGTGATTATCTGCCTAGTATTTATTCCTATTTATCACAGACTTAAAGTATTTACGGCCTATGAGTATTTAGAAAGTAGATTTGACCTTAAAACCAGATCGCTCGCTGCGATTCTATTTTTAATACAACGTAGTCTTGCCGCAGGAATCACGATTTATGCGCCGGCTATTATTCTATCGGCAGTATTAGGGTGGAATCTTACGATGCTTAATATTGTGATTGGGGTTATTGTGATTGCGTATACGGTTTCTGGAGGAACAAAAGCCGTGAGTGTAACGCAAAAGCAACAAATGGCTGTCATCTTTATTGGGATGTTTATAGCCTTCTTTTTAATCTTAGATTACTTACCAGAAGACATCTCTTTTTCTGATGCTTTAAGTATTGCTGGTGCTGGCGATCGCATGGAGCTATTAGACTTTTCATTTGATTTTAATAATAGATATACAGTTTGGAGTGGTGTTATAGGAGGTACTTTTTTAATGCTTTCTTATTTTGGAACCGATCAAAGTCAAGTACAACGCTACCTGTCTGGAAAGAATATCAGAGAGATGCGTTTAGGAATGATTTTTAACGGAGTTCTTAAAATACCCATGCAGTTTTTCATCTTGCTTGTAGGTGTCATGGTGTTTGTTTTTTATCAGTTTAATGCAACCCCATTAAACTTTAATCCTATGGCAACAGAGGCGGTATATGCTTCTGAGTATGCAGATGAATATAAAGCTATAGAAAAACGATTAGAAACAAATCACCAATCCCAAAAAGAAGCCGCTTATAAGTATGCAAAAGATCCTGCTAGTGATGCATATCAAGAAAACGGAAAAGAGTTTTCCTATATCAGTACATATGAAAAAGTAGATAGACAACTACGTGAAGAAGCAAAAGTTATTATTAAGAAGGCAAGTGATCAGGTAGAGAGCAATGATAAAGATTATGTCTTTATTCATTTTATTTTAAATAATCTCCCTAAAGGTCTTATAGGATTACTGCTTGCTGTCATCCTATCTGCGGCCATGTCTTCTACTGCCTCAGAATTGAACGCACTTGGAGCCACCACCTCTATAGATTTATACAAACGTAATGTGCGCGAAGAAAAAGACGACCAGCATTATGTAAATGCTACAAAACTATTCACACTAGGATGGGGCGTACTTGCCATTATCGTTGCCTGTACAGCCAGTCTTTTTGAAAACTTAATTCAATTAGTAAATATCATAGGTTCTATATTTTATGGAAATATTTTAGGAATATTTTTACTCGCATTTTTTGTAAAATATGTACGTAGCAATGCTGTATTTATTGCTGCATTGATTACTCAAGCCATTGTACTTATAGGGTATTTTGGAGATTGGATGCCATATTTATGGTTGAATCTATTTGGTTGTGCCCTTGCCGTAGGTATCGCCATACTTATAGAGACACTATTTAGATCTACTACAAAAACACCCATTGAAAATTCTTAGATATAGAATACGACAGATAACATCAAAATAATATATCCTATTTTTATACTAAAATAGTACAACCTTGAACGTTGAAAAATTTTCTCCAGAAATCAATAAAGTATACTTTATAGAAAGTCATACACTCATTCATATTCTCTCAGGAAAAGGGGGCATTCAGGTAGATTTTGAAAATTACTTTGACTGGCAAGAAAAAGCTATTTTTCTAGAAAAAGGACAATACATTAAGTTCTTATCTAATGATTTTACAGTCCGAAAAATAGAATTTACGGATCACACAAAATTTTATAGTGACGATGTAAGAGTACTCTTTAAACATATTATTGCCTTAGGATATATTGATTTGATGGAATGTGAAGAATGTCATGCATTTCTATCTAAATCAGCTATTACACAAGACTCTTCAACGATTATTGATGTTTCATCAAAACAATGGTACTGGCAAAATCCATTCAAAGCAAATAAAGAAGAATATCAAATTATTTTTGACACTAAAGAAATCATAGATCAAGAATATACAAATCATCTTTCCAGTACAGACCTAGTACATTTAATTAATGATAGAGGATATAATGCTCAAACATTAATAAAAAATAAAGTAGGTTTATCCGTTAAAAATTTACTGAGCACAAAAAGGCTTAAAGAAAGTAAAAAGGAAATTGTATTTACAGATAAAAACATTCAAGAAATCTCTTATGATCTTGGCTATAAAGATGATGCATACTTTAATCGTGTTTTTAAGAATTCAACAGGTTTAACACCGCGTCAATTTAGAGAAACTTTTGACTTTAAACACAGAGATCAATTTTCTCAAGATATTCTAGAACTTCTTCAAGAATATCATACAGAAGAAAGAGCACTTGACTTCTATGCAGATAAAATGAACCTTTCTATCAAAACATTATCTAAGAAAGTGCAATTAAAAATGAATACTTCTTTAGGGCAATTAATACGTCTTGAACTCATTAACACAGCGCAATTAATGCTGCTTGAAGACGAATCTATAACCGCTATTTCCTCTCGATTAGGTTTTGAAGAACCTAATCATTTCTCAAGATTTTTTAAACATTATTCAGGAATCACCCCTACTGAATTCAAATCTCAAAAGTACAA
>CAKZKZ010000163.1 GCA_937124495.1 uncultured Dokdonia sp.
AACCTATTTTTAAATCTGTTTTGATCATTTTTTTTGATTTTGATTGATTGATGCTTTTGTACTTTGACAGGCTCAGTATAAACGCTGGCAAGTATCTTATTTAATTTTTCTTTTACGCTTTCGCGAAAGCGTACTCATACTTATTTTACTCTGTTCTTAAACTTTTTACTGGATTTGCAATGGCAGCTTTAATCGCTTGGAAGCTTACGGTAATAACCGTAATAATAATAGCACCCAATCCTGCAATCAAAAATGTTCCCGCCGAAATGTCTGTACGGTAGGAGAATTTCTCAATCCATCCGCTCATAAAATAATAGGCGAGTGGTGTTGCAATGAGTAATGCAATGGTGACTAGAATGACAAAATCTTTAGAAAGTAACATCCATAAATTGGTAACCGTTGCGCCCAATACTTTGCGTACCCCTATTTCTTTGGTGCGTTGCTCTGCCACAAAAGAGGCAAGCCCGAAAAGACCTAAACAACTTATAAGAATGGCTAGTAATGTAAAGATGCTTGAAAGACTAGCAATGCGTTCTTCGGCAGCAAACATTTGTGCGTATTCTTCATCTGTAAAATCATAGGTAAAAGGAAGACTTGGGAAATTTGTTTTATATATTTTTTGAATAATGGCTAGACTTTCACTTGTAGTTTGATTAGGATTGAGTCTTAAATAATAAAAACCACCAGAACCGTTACCGAACATATACATTTGTGGTGACACAGGCTCATAAGCCGATTCGTTAATAACATCTTCCACCACACCTACAATCTGCATAGGTACATCACGTGGTCCAGGCTCACTTGCTCGTATATACTTTCCTATAGGATTTTGAATACCCATATAGGCAACGGCTGTTTTATTGAGAATGACTCCCGTTGAATCTGTGGCAAATTCTCGAGAGAAAGAACGTCCTTCTATTACTTTCATTCCAAGAGCATCCACATAGTCATAAGAGATGCCCATTTGCGCAAAACTTTCATCAAAACCTACTGCTTTTCCTTCCCATTCATATCCAGATGAATAGTTCCAAATACGTGTAGAAGGACTGCTTCCCCAAGCCATTTCGGTAACAGCACCTGAGCTTAAAAACTGATTACGCATGACTTCATACCTGCCATTAAAGTCCTGACTGGATGTGGGGATTTGAACCAACTGCGAATTGTCTAAACCTATAGGTCTACTCTTACTGTAATTTATTTGATTTTTTACAATCAACGTTCCGATGATAAGAGCAATGGATACTGTAAATTGAGTAACAACGAGTACTTTTCGCGGAAGCGAAGCATTCCTCCCCATTTTAAACGTTCCTTTAAGTACTTTGATAGGTTTAAAAGACGATAAGTATAAGGCTGGGTAACTTCCCGAAACTAAGGTGATGACTGCAATAAATATCAGAGAAGCTATCCAAAATGTGGGGCTTACCCAAGGAAAAAGAACTTCTTTGTTTGCAAGTGTATTAAAACCATTTAGGAATAGTAAAACCAATCCAATAGCAATGATAAAGGAGCATACTACAACAAGAAATGATTCACTCAAAAATTGATTGATGAGCTGTTTTCTAGTAGAACCAATAGATTTTCTAATACCGACTTCAAGTGCTCGTTTTTCTGATCTTGCGGTACTTAAGTTCATGAAATTAATACTGGCTAGAATAAGGACAAAAAGACCAATAATACCAAATAACCAGACATTCTCAATACGCCCTCCAGTCTGAACTCCATTCTCAAAATTGGAGTGTAAATACCAATCAGTCATTGGAAATACAAAGAGTCTCGGATTAAATTTATCACCTCGAGGATCATTATCTTTTTTGACATTCTCAATGCGTGTATTTAGGGTTGCGAGATCTACATTTTCAGACATCTCGACATAGAGGTCAAAGGAGTTGTAATCCCAATTTGTATCTTGATTTTCTAGCCAACTCCAACGTGAATTCATCCAGTGCTTAAATGGCATTAAAAAGCCAAGATGGGTAAAGTTGTTATTACTCGGAATATCTTTGTATACCCCGGTTACCTCCATCGTGTGTTCATTATTTGATACGATTGATTTACCAAGTGGACTTTCATTACCGAACAAGATTTTAGCTGTTGTTTCAGAAAGTAGGATTGTATTTATTTTTTCTAATCCATTTTTTGTTCCTTCTATCATTTCTAGATCCAAAAGGTGAGGTGCATCGGCTTGCATAAATCGACCTCTCGCCGAGATCACTTCATCGCCTCTGGATAGAAAACGACCATTATTACGAG
>CAKZKZ010000164.1 GCA_937124495.1 uncultured Dokdonia sp.
TGATCTACTAACAAAAAGAAACCTCAAAGTATGTATTTCTTTGAGGTTTTTCTTTATACGCTTTAACGCTACGCTCTCCCTTTTGGTCGTGAATCTCACAAGCTCGATTTCGCGAAAGCGTATACATTCTATAATAAACTATCATAAAATAAAATCCGAAACAAGATCGCGTCACTGATTTTTTTTGTCTTGACTCGTGACTCTAAAAAGTCTTGATTCTAATTCCTTTTACGCCGAGTTACGACTCGCATTAATATTACCGAACAAAGAACGCGTCACTATTTTTTCAAAGATGGCGATTTGTGCTTCATTTCTTACGGGTGCTTTCTCCAATTCCTGAATCTTCTTAAGTGCATATTGCTGAATGGTCAGTAATGGCAATACTATAGACTCCCGAACAGCGATAGAAGCCTTTCCTGCAGGTTCTTCTTCCATTAACTCTGTATACCCTGTTAGTTTCAAAATAAGACGTTTTGAAGTCTCATATTCTGTATAAATAATCGTCCAGAATTCACCATATTCAAGATCATCAGCCATATACTTTGTCAAATCAAAGAAGGATTTAGACAGCGACATCATACTGTTTTCTATTAATGTCTTAAAGAAACTAGACGTTTTAAATAATCGCTGTACTTTCTCAAACTCACCGATATCTTCATAGTGTTTTAACGCAGTTCCTACGCCAAAAAAGCCAGGTACATTTTGCTTCAACTGACTCCAAGATCCCACAAACGGAATGGCTCTTAAATCTGAAAACACAAGTCCTTCTGCATTACCACGTTTAGAAGGACGACTTCCAATATTTGTTTTTGCATAGTATTTAAGCGTGCTCATGTGCTCTAGATAGGAGATGAACTTTGGATGTGCCTTAAAAGCAACATAAGCATCATAACTTCGTTTTGCAAGATCATCCATGACGTTCCTGTTTTCTGGAACCATACTTAAATTTACCTCATTTAAGCTATTGTAAATACCAGAACTAATCAATTGTTCTAAATTATATTGTGACGAGTCTAAGGTTCCAAAATTAGAACTAATGGTTTGCCCTTGAATCGTTAATTGTACTTCTTTATCTTCTATGGTTGGCCCCAGTGAAGCATAAAAATTATGCGTCTTCCCTCCTCCTCTGGCTGGAGGTCCGCCACGACCATCAAAGAAAATGACTGTAACATCATATTTTCTAGAGATCGTGGTTAGATTTTCTTTTGCTCTATAAATCGCCCAATTTGCCATTAAATAACCTCCATCTTTGGTACCATCACTAAACCCTAACATAATAGTTTGTTTGTTACCTCTCGATTTTAAATGCGCTGCATATTCAGGGTTTGTGTACAATGCTTCCATCACAGCAGGGGCATTTTCTAAATCTGTAATGGTTTCAAACAACGGACCAATATCTATGGTAAGCTGCTCTTGAAATGCCACTAGTTTTAGCATTGCAAATAACTGCATCACATTCAGTGTTGTTTGATTATTACTGATGATATATCTATTGGCAGCCTGCTCACCATTCGTTTCCTGAATGGTTTTAATCGCTTTCATCGTCTGTAGTGCCTTGAGCGTCTCTTCATCTTGTATACAAGACAGATCTACGCTCCCTTTTACTTTAGAAAGTAAGGATACTTGCTCATCTTCTGATAACTCATGATAGTTCTTAGGAAATACATCGCTTCCATTCGCTATCGTCGCATTAACCATATCATTAAAAAACTGATCATGTTTCCGGCTATCCTGACGGATATCTAATGTCGAGAAATGAAAACCAAAAAGATGAATCCTATTCAACAGACTATTTACTTCAGATACATACAGTGATTGATGCTCGTCTATAATGATTTGTTTAATTTCTTTTAACTCAGACGTAAAGTGCTTTAATGTAATCGTAGATTTTTGATGAATAATTGAGTTATATAACTCTTTTTCTATAACCGTAATACGCTCTTCGACACCTTTAAATGATAGTTTTCTTTTGAGACTACGTACATCTCTATAATAATTTTTAATAATAGTCTCCCGCAACCTTTGAGCGACCTTCAGTGTAATTTCTGGGGTAACAAAAGGATTTCCATCTCTGTCTCCTCCTGGCCAGAACCCCACATTTATAATATCATTATCGATGGGTTTTCCATCAAAAATATTTTGCTGTATATAATCGTAAATCGTCCCAAAAGAGGTGTAAAATACATTTTCCAAATACCAAATTAAACTCACTGCCTCATCATAAGGGGTTGGTTTTTTATGTTTAAAAAAGGGTGTTTTTCCTAACTGTGCTAATAAATTATTAATGAGTAATAAGTCATTTTCTTTGATGGCTTCTGTCAAATCAGTGATAATTCCTAGAACCGATCCTGGGTAAAATTGTGTTGGGTGTGCGGTTAACACAATACGTACTTTAAACTCTTCAAGGTATTGCTGAAGCATCTCCAACTTATTATCGGCTACGGCTGCTTCTTTTAAACTACGCAAAGTACCAATACCATCCATGTTATGGACTTTCGCGAAAGCGGCATCTTCTATCGCATCAAATAAAACCACTTGACGCTCTATATATTGAATAAACCGAAACAGTAAATTAATCTGACTCTCAGGCGTACGACTCGCTTGGTATTTCTTGAAAAATGTTTCAACAATGGTGGTGGGATCTTCTTGTTTTGAAAATCCTTTTTGACAGGTCTCATGAAATAGTGGCAAAAGCGCTCCTGTTTTGGTGACTGCATCAAAAGGCAATGTCATAAATATACTATTGTAAATCTGATATTTAGAGACTACATTTTGATTGAAACGGGTAATTTTAGGTTGAATGGACATAGCAAAGGTGTTTTTAAACTCGTATTATGCATTAGAACTTTGTAATGAGGGTGGAAACAGCAATAAAATATGACGTTTTCTGAGTTTTAGCATAGCATCGCTATGGTTAAATTCAAAAACGTAGCTCAGCGATATATTTTGCAGTAGTTTCAAACCGTAATAGATTTTCTAATGTATAATGCGAGTTAAACCAACTTTAAAATTACTAAAGGATCATCAATTTAAATAGTGTACACCTTCTTTTTACGAATAATAATATAATTTGATATCTGATTATTAAAACTTCAATAAAAAGGAATTAAAATACATATTCTGCATTCAAAATCTACTTAAAAAGTAGTGCTTGCCTTAAGATACTCACAGTATGTAGTGCTGTACGTTGTGTGCCATCCTTTATTTGATGTCTGCAACGAGTGCCATTGGCAGCAATGATCACATCATCATCTGCTTTGCGTATCGCAGGAAATAAAGTTTGTTCTCCCATTTGCACACGACTAAATATTCACATTAACATACTTTTTCAACGATAACTTGACGTTATTAAATTCCTTTTCAACTATTGCTATTTTCCTTATAAACTATAATTAAAGTCACTCTTTAACAAACTTTTTTGTTAGGCTTTTACCATCATAAGTGAGCTTAATTACATAAAAACCTCTTGAAAGTTTTGAAACTGGAATTGATGTGATGTAAGGCTGACTTTCAATAGTTCTTCCTGACATATCATAAAGTGTATACGTTACTGAAAAGTCTTCCAAACCTCTTACAAAAAGTACATCATTTGCAGGATTAGGGTATATATTCACATCCTCTGTTAGTAATGCGTTTTCAGTTACACTAAGAGTAGCACCATTAAGTAAACCGTAATCTTCAGTTTCTCCAGCAAATCCATCACCTCTTACACAAGGATCTGGGATATCAATTCCACTGAATAACATACGTATCCTCATACGGGATTCTATAAATGCTGCATTTTGAGGTACTGTAAATGGGAACTCCAGCGTATTACCTCCATTTCCGTCAAAAACACCAATGAGTTCTTCTTCCATATTCCAAGTGCTATCGCCATCAAAATCTGCATAAATGGCTCCGTGATTCCCATTGAATAAAAAGTTAAAGGATACAACCAGATTGTAAGTTTCGCCAGGATTAAGTATCATAATTTGATCTTGAGAAAAATCTTGATAAAGCGCTTGATCTGCACTCGTATCGTTACTAAATATAAGGGTCCCATCATTACTAAATAATTCTACTAAATGGATTTGTTCATTTGGACTTCCTGATACTTCTGGCACACAATACGTATCACACGCATCTGGAATACCATTAAGATTTACATCAATAGTATCGTCTCCATTAGGACAAATATCTAAACTATTACAAATACCATCATTATCATCATCCAGGGGTTCACTATCATTACACGTAGAGTTAGGTGTTGCAGCAATAAACATAGAGCGTCCATGAGTTCCTACATACAGTGTTTCTGTTGCATAGTTGATTTCTAATGCAGTCACTGGTGTATGAGGTAATTCACCATACTCGATCCAATCAGTCATACTATCGTCTCTATAATACACTCCTGTGTCTGTACCAACAAATACAGCACCGGGTTCTCCTCCTACATACGTCTCTAAAGCAGAAGCAGGACCATTAGGTAGCGAGCCAGAAATATTAGTCCAGCTTTCTCCTCCATTTATAGATTTAAAGACTTTTTGTCCCGCTTGGAATCCAACGGCAGCAATATAAATGATTTCAGGATCATTAGGATCTACAGCTACATCATAAGATGCTCTATCTGCAGGCAAGTCATATATGTCCCAAGTCGCACCTCCATCTCGAGTTACATTAAGTTGTGGACTTGTAAAACTGTCACAAAAATAACAACCACCAAAACTAAAACCTGTTCCATTGTACACTGCATATATGTAGTTAGAATTTGCTGCTGCAACTTCTAATCCTTGTAAATCTGAACTATCACCATTAAAGCCAGCTATTTGAGGACTTATGGCTTCCCAAGAATCTCCTTGATTTATAGATTTATAGACTCTACTATAACCCGCATACATGATATTTGGGTCGTTAGGGTCTAGTGTATAAGGTGTAAGCCAAGTACCACTATTATTCCCATCTACATTGCCGCTTATTTGATTGATACCACCTGAAATATTTTGACGAATTCCATTGACAACTCTTTCAATAGCTCCATTCTGAAATGAGAAGAAATAGTTTCCTGAATCTTCTGGATTAATTTCTTGCCCCATACCATCTCCACTTAGTGCGGCCGCAGTCCATACCGTATTCTGATTACGATACACATTCCCATTATCTTGAGAACCTCCTGCTATCGTTGCAATCTCATCTTGAGAAACTGCGATGTCATAAAATTGAGTGATCAATAAATCATTGTTATGATCTTCAAAAGAATTCTGAGCTTCATTGTATTCATACACTCCCCCGTCATTACAAAAATAAATAATCCCAGGGCGTAAAGGATGTGCAAAAGCTTCCATAAAATCTACATGAACTTTTGTGTTGAAATTACCAAAAAATTCATTAAGACGTGTTTCAAAAACAGCCCCATCACTATCTGACCTATAGTGAGAAACAAAGCCAGTATATAGACGATCTGCGTTCACTTGTGAAATAAAAAAACTTCCTGTTCCAGCAATTTCACTCCCATCTCCTGTAGCTGCTTGATCAATAGTAATCTGACCTATAAATGTGAGACCACTTGCTGTATATTTGTCAATTAAACCACCATGCGTAAAATATACCTTTTCAGGATCTGCAGCCGTGACGGATAAAAGAATATCTCCAAAACCATTTGAAAATGATTGGATAGCTGTAAACGAAGAAGCATCACCTCCCGTAGTACTACGCCATAAATTAGACTGATCAACGGCATATATAGTGTCAGGATCTCCAGGTTTGAAGATAACATCTTCAATATTTCCTTGTAAAACAAGTTCTACTGATTCAAAATTATCAAGCGTTCTATAAAGTCCATCATTAGGGATTGCAACGTACATAATATCACTATTTGTAGGATGTGCAATCATCTCAAGTATATCTTTATTTTCTTCTACTAAGAAAGACAAAGGCGTCTCCTGCCAAGATTGACCGTCATCCTCAGATTTAAAAACTCCTAGACTTCTACCATTCCTTCTGCCTCCTGTTGAAACATAAAGTGTATTTGGGTCATCACTGTTAACAATAATCCTATTTACGGATAACGTAGGTAAATTATCACCTACAGGTATGTACGTACCTCCGTTATTTACCGTTTTCCATACACCACCTATACCTCCACCAACGTAATATATATCTGGATTTGTAGGATGAAAAGCGACGGCAGAAGTCCTACCCACACCAATCTCTTGATCAATATATCGGTTAGGGCCTATATTTCTCCAAGGTGTATCTTCTAGATTGTCTAAACTACTCCTAACCGAGTTTAGTTCGCGTCGACGTTGTGCCTCTTCATAAAGAGCACGAGGATCATACGCTTTACCAAATTTATCAACGCGTGGCGCATTAAAATGATACCAGCGTGCAAAATGTTTAAAATCCTTGCCACCTTCTTCAATCATTTTATTTTCCAGCTCAATACCGCTAAGGTTGTATTTTTCAGAAAAAAACGTTTCAGCTTCTTCTAAGATCGTTGTGAAATCTGATGTTGATTTTAAAATACTTTGAAAAGAATCTTGCGCAAAAATTCCTTTAGACGAAAGGAAAAAAACAAAGGCAAGTAAATACAAATAATTGTTTTTTTTAGTAGGATTTATCATAGCGAAAAAATTAAAAACCTAAGTTAGTTAAAATTTATTTTCGAAACACAAGATTAGATGTAGAAACCCTGAAAACCACTTCAACCAATTAGCACACATTATTTTAGATAAAAAAAGCAAAGAAAATATTGAGTAAACTATCAATCACTTTCTTCCTCAACAATTTCAATCATACACTACTTTATATATTAAAAAACAAAATCTGTCTTTTGTATATGCGCAACCATTATCAAGAAGTAACCTACTTTACGAGTAGTGCCTGTCTCAATATTGTCACAGGATGCAAGGCTGTGCGTTGTGTGCCATCTTTTATTTGATGTCGGCAACTGGTACCATTGGCAGCGATGATCACATCATCATCTGCTTTGCGGATGGCAGGAAATAAGGTTTGCTCTCCCATTTGCATACTGATTTCATAATGCTCTTTTTCA
>CAKZKZ010000165.1 GCA_937124495.1 uncultured Dokdonia sp.
GTAATCAGGTAATGACGCAATTTCATTAGCGCAATAAGATTGGTTTACTGTTATTTCTGTCTTTCTTGGACCTTGCCCACGATTAGATGCAGATTTTGTAGTAATTACAATTACCCCGTTACGTCCTGCTGTTCCGTATAGTGTAGCAGCTGCTAAACCTTTAAGAACGTTAACGCTTTCAATGTTGTTTGGATCAAGATCTAAAAAACGAGAAGAACCATTGTTACCGTTAACAAAAGTTCCTTCAGAGTTTGTATCACTACTAAAAGGAACACCATCTACGATAAAAAGTGCTTGGTTATCACCATTAATAGAGTTGTATCCACGAATTACAACATTAGTTGCAGATCCAGATGCACCACTCTGAGAAGTAATAGCTACCCCAGATGCTTTACCTGAAAGTATACGTCCAACGTCTCCTTCTGTACGATTTTCGATTTCTTCAGAAGAAACCTCACTTACAGCATATCCTAACGCTTTTTTCTCACGCTTTATACCCTGAGCAGTTACGATTACTTCATCCAGTTGATTGTCTGAAGCAAGAGTAACATTAATTGTAGTCTGATTACCTACTGTAACCTCTTGATTTGAATAACCTACATAACTAAAAACAAGTACATCATTTGGACTTGCTTGAATCGTATAGTTACCATCAAAATCGGTTTGAGCTCCAGTCTGAGTTCCTTTGATTAAGACACTTGCTCCAGGCAATGGTCCGTTTTCTTCAGAAACTGTTCCGGAAACTGTTGTTTGTGCAAATGAAACTTGCACGACAAACGCTAACAAGAGCGTTAAAATTCCACTAAACTTTGTTTTCATTTTTATAAATTATTTGAATTAGCCAATGTCAAAAATCACAATAAAAAGTTAATTACACAACTATTTACTCCTAAAATTTAGAATTTTTAAATATATCTGAATATTGTGTGAGAAGTATTTAAAATTAGAGCTGTAGCTAGATGGTGTACTTTGTTCTTTTAAGAGTTTAGTATAAAACTACGTATTGTTGTAGGTTAGATTTCATAATTTTTTAACAATATCTATACGTTAATAGCATTTTGCTTATATGTTAACATGCTGTTAATGGTTTGTAGTACTGGTGTTTATGGAAGTTTTGTAGTTGTAGAAGATTACTCTTGATTCTAATATTTGTAACACCTGATTTTTGTATAAAAAAAAATCCAGAGAAGCTATGTTCTCTGGATTTAGTAGGTTTTCTAATAACTTAAAACCTGTTTGTATAACAATTAAAGTATAGTAAAATTACTTTTTCAGAAACTGTTGCACGTATGTGCTATTTCCTTGAAGGATGCGTATAAAATAATTTCCAGTAGCAAGATTGCTTACATCTATTGTATTTGTTGTGTCTAGTCGAGCATTTAATACTCGTTTACCATCTACAGTAAATACAGAATAGACAGCATCTTTTAATTGAAGTGACGCCTCTAAATTGAGTATATTGTCTGCCGGGTTAGGATATACTCTAAAATTATCGTTTGATGTAATGTCATCTACGCTCAAAGCTTCATTTTCATATATGATAAGGGTGTCATTAATATCTGCATCTTCTACTACAGTAATTATTCCTGAGGGCCAGTATACAGTTATAGTATCTATAGCGTCATCTTGCCCTAATCCAAAATGGGTATTAAGCGTACTCATATATCTGAAACCTTCTCCACTTCTTACGTCTCTAATTTGCGTTCCTAATCCTGAAGATGTTATTTCTATACGTGCGCCAATTCCATTTCTATTGCTCTGATCTCCAACGGTTACGATTTTAATCCAGTTGTTGTCATTTCCGTTGTTGAGAAAAAGACCATTGCTGAAAATATCAAGAAAACCATCATTATTTGCATCGCCTATAGCACCACTTTGAGGTACTGTTTGCGTTACGATATTAAATGAGAGCCCATCACCACCATTTAAAAGAATCTGTCCATTAGAAAAGATATCAATATGTCCGTCATTATCAAAATCGGCAGGAGCATTTTCTATACCTAAAGGTGTTCCAGAAAGATCTACAGAACCAGAAATGTCTGTAAATGTTCCATCTCCATTATTGCGCATGTATTTTGTAGGCCCGTCAGATGAAGAGCTAGCTCCTATATATCCATCCATATCACCATCATTATCATAATCACCCCAGGCTGATGACCATGTTTGTACTGGGTCTGCTAAGTTTACATCAGTATCTGCAGCTACATTTGTATACGTGCCATCTCCATTGTTTCTATGTAACTCATTAATCTTTGCATTTGTATCACCTCCTCTACATTTTGCTATAAAAAGATCCATATCGCGATCATTATCATAATCTATCCATACAGTACCGTAATTTCCTCCATTAGAAACAAGACCTAATCCCGAAGGGATTCCGTCAGGATCGGCTCCTTGGTAGAATGTAAGGTTGCCATCTCCATCATTAATATAATACACATTAGGTTGTACATCGTGACATACAAATGCATCTAAGTTTCCATCATTATTAAGATCAACAAAGTTAGAACGTTGAGAAAAAACATATGCTGGTCCTGATATTTCTGTATAAGCAGTCCCATCTTCATTAGCAATCATAAAT
>CAKZKZ010000166.1 GCA_937124495.1 uncultured Dokdonia sp.
ATATAAGCTCAACTGAGTAGCTATAATTTCAGTGGTTCTAGCAAGGTTAACAAAGTAATCTTTACTCACTTCATTTAAATAAAAAATTTCGGTATCTACTGCTAGATCATTATTTTCATAGCCTACAACACGTTCTGACTCGGTATCATATACCTCTATAGCTGCAGATGTTTCAAATGAATAAGAGTATTTTTCTGATGTAAACGTTTTTTGAGCGATTCCTATTTGAGATATTCCGAAGAAGAAAATAGCACTATAAATCATTTTTTTAATCATACGTATAGATTGTAGTTTGTGTTTTAATGAGCAATCGTGCGCTCGCTATTGCCTAAAGATACGTATTGTGATTTAAATGTAATCGTAGTGTTTCCTTGATTTTGAAGATCAGTTGTTTATACATTATTTGGAGCAGTACGCTTTTCGTACTTTGTTAGGTTCAGTATAAACTTCTGCTTTATTACGCTTTCGCGAAAGCGTATACAACCCCTTAATATGTTATAAATAAGAAATTCTGATAGGCGTTGTTTGGTTATTTCCCCCAAGGCCCATCTATGAAAATAGGTTCAAATCTATCACCATCTTTACGGAAGAGTCCTTTCCAACCGCCAGCCCAGGTGTCTCCATCTTTATCTTGATAGATAGATTGTATAGCATTTGTACTAAGTCCCTGAGCTTCTTGAAAATTGGTAAATAATGTACCGTCATAGCTATATACTCCGTAATTCTCAGCTGGAAACCAGATGTTTCCGTTAGTATCTTCAAAGAGACTCCAAACTTCATCACCAGGTATAATACCATCTTTTGTATAATTGGTAAAAGACGTACCATCATATTTACTTACCCCTTTATAATGTGTAGCAAACCATATATTACCTTTAGAATCTTCCAAAATATCATTTACTGCATTGTTTGCAAGTCCGTCTTTTTCTGAGAGATTGGTGAGAGACTTTCCATCATATATGTAAGCGCCATCATTTGAGCCAAACCACATGTTACCTTTACTATCTTGCATAATACTATGTATGATTTTAGAACTGGTCACACCTCTTCTGTGGTCAGGTTTAGACTCTTTGATTGGAAAATATGTAAATGTAGTCCCATCAAATTTGTTGACTCCTTGTAAGGTCGCGATCCACATAAGGCCTTCACTATCTATCATAAGCGTCCATACATCATTATGCGCTATGCTATTTCCCTCTGTATAATTAGTAGTATAATTAGTAAAAGATTTTCCATCATATTTGGTGATACCTCCAGAGGTACCAAACCAAACATTTCCTTCTTGATCTTCTATAATGGCTCGTACGGCAGCACCACCAAAACCTTCTTTAAGGTTAAAGTATTCTAAAGATTCTCCATTGTATCGAGCAACACCATCACCATTGGTTCCAAACCAAAGATGTCCATTTTTATCTTGAAAAATACGTCTAACAAAATCACTTATTCGTGGTGAAGAAAGTGGAAACGAAATATATTCAGATTCTTGAGAGGGTGGTGGAGATTTTTTTGTTAGCGTGTCTTTGGATGTTGTTGTTGCTTTTTGTGCTGCTCTACCATCTTGACCATTACAGGATATCATACACATGAAAAATAGGAGTAAGGTAGATCTCATGATAAGCGTTTGAATTCCTTTTTTAGTTAGTATTTTGTTCATGTGATACGGTTTGTGAGTTGACACGAAAATATTTGGAATATGAATTTTATCAAACTTACTATGAATGGTTGTATTCTAGCATATTCAATTGTGAAAAATGTGTCAAAAAAGTGTGATTCTTATTAAGATACTGAAAATTAAGTTCCAATTACATTTAAAATGACTTAGTATTCAGATGTGTTTAAGCATGATTAAGAATACCACTATTATGAGCTTGTCTCATCAAGTTGTTATTAAATGTACTTTCCTACCTTTTACTAAAAGCCATACCATAAATACTAATTCTCCAAAGAAGGTAAAGAATAAAAAATCTAGGTTATAGGTTGGAAAGAAAAAAGTTCCCAGTGTATGTATTAAATATCCAACCCCAGCAATGAATAACAGAATCCCAAATATGTTTGGGATATAAAAAGATTTGTAAACTAGATACCCTAGAAGAATGAGATAAATAGCAAAAATGATGAGAGCAAAGGACCATTCGAGTCTAAATGATTTCAAATAAAAAGTTACTGAATCAGCAAGCTGCATATTTTCAGTTTGATAGGCGTTTTCAATTAGATTTAAAACCTTTACTAAATTGGTAAGAGCAAATAGGGATATTGCTGTAAAAATCAATCTAAACCAAGCCGTCAGTAAAGAAAAACTTTCCATTACAGGTTTAAGAAATATATATAACGCCCAGGCGACAATGATATCACAAATCAGTGTAATAAAATGCAGAAAAATGCTTGTTTTAAAAAGCATTTTATGATTCATAATATTTGTTGTTGTTTCTGCTGGATTATCGCTCAAGAGTTTTGGGAAAATATAAAACTCTGCAAAAGGAACAGTCAACGCCATCACTAATATTCCTAATCCTGCTATTAAAGATGCTTTGGCTAATGTAATTTGATTATTTGCCTTTGTTGTATCCATTTTGAAAGTGTCTTTACTAATGAAGACTTCATTTGTGAAGATTTGTTACTATGAAAAGACTTTTAATGAAGAGCAAAGGTTCTTGTATGAAAATGAAAGGGGTAAAAGGCACTATTTTTCAGTTAGAAACTTCTTCTTTGCAATACACTGAATATTGCAAATTTAGCAAGGACAATCTATCGTTCCATCATCCCGAACTTCACAGTCACATTCTTCTGTACAAGACATTAAGAATAACGTACAAACTAACATTAGAAGTGCAAATACTTTTTTCATAATAATTGTTATTTAAAATGTAAATATTAATAGTCAACGCTCTCGTATACTATAAATTACGTTGTTTGAAAAACCAATTTAGTAAATAAAAATGGAATAGGAAATTCGTAAGGGTTTTCTTAAATAAGCTAATATAAGATGGTCAATAATAAGTTATTGACTTACGTTTTTATTTTCATTATTTTTTTAAGAAATGTATTCAAACCTGAAAAACCAATGAGTTCATCTTCAGAAGCAACATTTAAAATAAGGGGTTGTTTGTTGACAGTTCCATATACTATCATACGGTTCCAATGTTCTTTATTTTTATAGGTAAATAGATACCCTTTTAAGGTAGCTCCAAAAGAGATGACTTCAATCTTTTTCTTAGATATCGTTTTCTTATTGAATTGTTTGAATAATTGCTCTGAAGTTGTTTTTAACACTTCTTGATTTACGTAGAGCCATTGCGCTGAAAATCCATTACAATCTAAAAGTTCATATTTTGATTTGGCTTTGCACTTAGAAGGAATTTCAATTTCCATATGAGCATACTCTAAAGCTTTAATCTCTTTATTGTTTTGGGAAAAACTATGACTAATAGATAATAGGAAAAAAAATAAAAGAAGTTTTTTCATGACTATGTTTTTAAATATGCATCTACATTTTCGTGTATGATTAGTAGCATGTATAAGTACCTAATTTAACAAATAAAAACCGAATTGAGAATTTGAAAGTGTTTTTGGAAGTAGGCTAGAACTAATAATAATCGATATCTGGTATGGAGAGTAACTGGTATACTGTTATTGTTTTATTCAGTTTTCACAACCACTATTATCGACAAAAAGTATCTTAAAAGATATACTAAACGTAAGCATTCTTAATTATCTAAAACAATCATATTTACAAATCGAGCCTTTCCTTGAATTTGAACCCTATTATTTTCCAAGCTGTATAAATGAAGTTCTCCTCCATTTTCCGAAGCTTGCCAAGCATGTAAATATTGTTTTTCTTTTTGTGCTTGCCAATAAGGCACTATTTTGCAATGTGCAGATACACAAACTTGATCTTCATCAATAGCTACTTTAGGACAAAAAAACCTTGAGATACAATCAAAACCGTATTGATCATCCCAACTAGTAATGATAATCCCACGACAATCTAATTGTAGTATTTTTTCAAAATCTGGCTGAAATTCTACGACAGCTTGACCAGATTCAAGTTCTACTAAATAATCATCAAAACCAAAATGGCAATTCTTGACTTTTATCCCTAATGTTTCTTCAATTTTATTGTGCGTTAACTCATCGCAAGGTGCAGTTACTTGCGTCGGAAAATCCATGGCTATTTTTTCATCATCCAAAATAGAAACTTTCAAAGGACCAGAGATAGAATGATATTGTATTTCCTTAATACTAAATTCTTTAGCTATTGAATAGCTTGCCGCCATGGTAGCATGTCCACATAGATTAACTTCTGTGTTCATGGTGAACCAACGAATATGGAATTTATTATTATCTATATGTTTAACAAAGGCTGTAACAGGAAGTCCTGCTCGTTTGGCTATATTTTGCAATTCAATATCTGATAAATCTTCATTTACATAATAAACGCCTGCGGGATTCCCTTTGTATTTCCCTTCTGCAAACGCATCAACTCTGTGTATCAACTTTGTCATTAGTTTTTATTTTAAATAGTAGCCAGAACAGCCATTGAACCATTTTCAATAAAACCATTAATACATAGAAAAAGGTATTAGAAATATGGATTAAAGTAATTGGGGTAATTTAATTAAAAAATCTAAATCCTTGTTTTTTATTTGATTAGATGTCCTGTAAACTTTATAGGCATTGTAAACAATCAACATAATAAAAAAAATCCAGGCAATAGGTCCAAAGTCTATTTTAAAATGTTTGTAAATATAGTATTGAATTGTAGGTATTAATAAGAAGTTTAATGACGCTGTTAATGTCCAAAACAATTGAAAATTGATAATTCTCCTTCCATAAGAATCAACTTCTGGTACATCTTTATATTTTCGCCAAAACAGATATGGAAAGATAACATTGCCAAAAGGAAGAACAATACCTATAAGTCCATAAACGTTCATTCTATTTAAAAGATCATAGATGTCGTTTTTAGGCTTTTCTCTTATTATTTCTCTTTGCAACTCCGAAATATCAACATCTAAAACCTTTGCAATCGATATTAACGTATAGCCAGATGGATTTGTCATATTAGATTCTAGACGTTGAATGGTTCTAATAGATAATTTTGATTCTTTAGCAAGCTTTTCTTGAGAGTATCCTTTTCTCTTGCGGAGATTTTCAACCTTCTTTCCTATACTCATTATTTCTTAGCTGTTTTGTATATAAAATTACAAAACATTTAATAACAAAAATGACTTCTGTTCAATTGTATTATCAAGTAAATTAATTATTAAAATTATATAAGCGTATACTAAAGTTTAGATCATAAAACTCTAGTATAAAATGATAGTCATAAAAATGTCATAGAAAAGTCATCCCTAAAAGCAACTATTAAATAGATGAACTCACTAGATTGCTACTCAATCTAATTTCAATTTTAATGAATACAAAATTTATAAATTCACGTTTTGGATTAAATCTTGCAACTTTTATTATCATAAGTATAGGTTTAATTATAGTCCCTATTGCTGCTATACTAGTTTTGATTTGGAGAAAACTTACAAAAACCACTTACAAATCTTTAGGCTTATATAAGCCTACTAAGATTATTAAAACAATTGGAGTTGGTATTGGTTTAGGAATCTTACTTAAGTTGTTTTCGGCTACCATTTTTATGCCATTAATAGGTTATCCTCCTGAAGGTTCTGATGCTTTTTTATTTATAAAGGAAAGCTTAACGAATGTTTTGTTAGCATGTGTGTATATAGTAATTGTAGCAGGTTTTTGCGAGGAAATTGTATTTAGAGGATTCTTCTTTAGACAATTCGAAACATGGTTTGGCTCTTCTAGAAGTATTAAAGTTGTTATGATAATCCTTGGAAGTTTACTTTTCGGGATTCCTCATATGTATCAAGGTTTTCATGGAGCTATAAATTCAATAGTAATAGGAGCTATATACGGTATGATTTTTCTTATGAATAAGAAAAACCTTTGGTTGGTCATGATTTCTCATGCAGTGTATGATTTACTTGCTACATATATTATTTATAAAGGCCTTACAAAAACGATAGCTACCTTATTTTTTAATTAAAAAGAAAGAGTGTTATTTTATAAATGTTATAGTTTTTAGAATTTTATTATTGCTTTGTATACTGTTAACATCAGTTTTTAATTCTTTACTATTCATAACCGTTAAAATGTTTGTAATAGAATATAAACATACCTATCGTAAATCATCATGTTTTACAGTCTTTCATCTCTTTATTTGAAATAGGTAGTTTACGCTTTCGCGAAAGCGTAAAAATTAACAATTTAACTTTATAATTTTATGTTTTACTAGGTTGAAAACTTAGATTTTAAACGATCTTAGCACAAAAAATAGCGTATACCTTATGACTAAAGAAGAGCGTATTATTTCCTCAACGACAACTATCTTTAAAGCCGTATTTCCTAATACGACAAACCACTATCATACCTTGTTTGGAGGAACAGCCATGCAGCTTATGGATGAAACAGCATTTATAACGGCAACGCGTTATAGCAGGCAACAAATGGTAACGGTGAGTAGTGATCGTATTGATTTTAAGAAACCCATTCCAGCGGGGACGATTGTCGAGTTGGTCGGAAAAGTTACGTATACTGGAACTACAAGTTTAAAAGTTAGGGTAGATATTTATGTAGAAGAAATGTATTCTGATTCGAGAGAAAAAGCGGTGTCTGGAGAGTTCACTTTCGTCGCGATTGATAATCAAAAGAAGCCGGTAAAAATTATTTAATTCCTAAGTAAATCTCTTATTATGATTGATTTTTTACATACCACAGGAAGTTATTCAGATCAAGAGGTACAATTACTGAAAGCTGAAATCATAGTTCGTGATATAAAAAAAGGCGAAATATTACTAGACGTAGGAGAAGTATGTTCTTCGGTATGTTTTTTAGAAACTGGAGCAGTGTATCAATACCAATTAGATAAAGAAAATGAACAACAGATCATCGATTTAAATGTACCGCAAGATTGGATTATCAATCATCAGAGTTTTACATCTAGAAAACGATCTACATATTGTATACAAGCGTATGAAGATAGTAGGATACAAATGTTGTCTATAACTTCTATTCATGCATTGATCGCAAAATCCCAAACTTTTCTTCAGATGGGAGCCCTATTAGAGCAAGCAGTTGCAAGAGTTCGTTTTTTTGATCATCAATATACTCCAGATGAGAAATACCAATATGTCTTACAACATCAGCCAGCGCTTATTCAAAAATTTCCACAAAAAATACTCGCTTCCTATCTTAAAATGTCTCCAGAAACATTAAGTCGCGTTCGTAAACGAGTTTCATAGATTTCTTGATTTCGATCAAGTGCAATTTTATTTCGTTCGTTTGATCTTTGGTGTTTTAATCACAAACATCAAATGTCATGAAACAACACGCGTATCAAAGTACAGGACTTTCTCTTATTATCGGTGCTATTCTAGTTATTGTAACTATGGTGATGCATCCTTCTGGCGGAAGCATGGAACGCATTCTGAGTATTTCTAAAACGATTACGGTCACACATGCGTTGGCTATTTTTTGCTTACCCATTATTCTATTTGGTTTTTATGGACTTACCCACAAACTCATGGACACTCGGAAGATTGCGATACTTGCTTTTTTAATCCTTGCGTTCGGCCTTATTGCTGCTATGTTTGCTGCCTTGATCAATGGATTAACAGTTCCTTACTTTTTAGGAAAATACGCAGATAGACTCGAAGAGAATAGGGAAGTGCTAGAACCAATATTGACGTATAGTTTTGCGATTAATACTCCTTTAGATTATATCTTTATTGTAGCTTGCTGTTTGGCAATTCTGTTGTATTCTATAAGTATCTTAATGACACGTGCATTCCCTGTATGGTTAGGGTATTTTGGGGTGCTTTTTGGACTCTTTGTAATTGTAGGAGCCTCTACAGGTTTTGTGTTTACAAACCTAACAGGGTTTAGAATCGTAACGTTTAGTATTGCTGCATGGATATTGTGTGCTGGCTTTTTTGTAATGAGATTTAAAGTATATACGGATGAGTAAAGAAAAAATAAAACAAGCCTATAATCAATTGGCAACAGCCTATAATGATCTGATAGATCACAAACCACATAATGCCTATTATGATCGCCCTAATACCTTAGGGTTGATTACAGAAGTAGATGGTAAAAAGATTCTAGATGCTGCTTGTGGCCCTGGAAAATATGCAGAACTATTACTTGCTGACGGTGCTGAAGTCACTGGAATGGATATTAGCGAACAAATGATATACCATGCGAAAGAGCGAAATCAAGATCAAGGCACTTTTTTTGTACACGACTTGGAAGCACCTTTTACAATGCTAGAAGAGCACTCTTTTGACACTGTTGTCTGTGCAGTAGCCATGCAGGATATAGAAGAGGGGAATCAAACATTGCAAGAATTCTATAGAGTTTTAAAACCTAAGGGAACATTGGTGATTTCTATAGAACACCCCTTTTTTGAATATACCTATTTTAAATCTGAACAGTATTTTGATATTGAAGGGGTAAAATGCACGTGGAATGGCTTTGGACGTCCTGCAGAGATTCATAGTTTTAGAAGACCATTGCAAGAATGTATCAATCCACTGATAAAAAATGGATTCATGATAGATACTTTATTAGAGCCTACACCCGTTGCCGAATTTGAAAAACTAGATCCTAAACATTACAAAGAGCTCAACGAATTTCCTGCTTTTATGTGTATCCGAGCCTTGAAAAAATAATTCTCACGAAAACGGGAAGCTCATTTTTTTTTGAAACTATATAAAAATTACTCTATCACTAGACGTAGCTCATACTCATCTATCTACATTTCAGCCTGTAAAAGCGACACTTCAGGAGGCATTTAAAAATAATATGTAACAAATAATTTTTTTAAACGTCTTTTAAGTATCAATCAATAAATCAAACAATCATGAGAACTGAAACAAACAATTACAAAGAAACTCCAAAAAATTATAGGCGTAATACAGCATTAGGAATTTACGTTATTTTGACAACTGCACTTGTAAGTGGTTACACCCTTATTCAATTAATGACAGTGGTATAAAAGACAAAATCTGCGTACAAGTACGCAGATTTTATTCTTCATCATAGCATTTTTTTAATGTTATAGAACATCAAAAAAGATGAATTATACACACTCTGTCGATGAAGAATAGTACTCCTTACAAAAAAATAATTTTTTTTCAATAACTCGGAATAACCAATAGAGCTTCATAAGAAGGATAGTTTGTAAGTTAAAGTCAAAAAGTTTTTGACTTTAACATAACACCACTGCAATTATTCTAACACCACTTTGGAGTATTTGATCTAAAACTCTTTACATTAAAATAAATTTCTGTTTCATCAACAGATATATTCTAAGGGATGTTCCGAGTTTACTACCATGTATTATCTAATTTCACTTCAATAACGTATTTTAGCATATCTTAAAACCGATCATTATGCGTTATTTTATTCCTTTGTTACTTTTTATAGTGTGCTTTACGAGTTGTAAAGAAAAGACAACTCCAGTAGAAACTATTGAAGTTGCAGAAACAGCAGTAACTACAACCAAGTATTATTTAATAAGACACGCAGAAAAAGATCGTAGTGATCCAGAAAATAGAAATCCATCCCTTACTGAGGAAGGGAATGCAAGAGCAAACCGTTGGGCAGAACATTTTAAAGCTATTCCTTTCGATATGATATATAGTACTGATTATAATCGTACGCAAGAAACAGCAACACCTACAGCTACTCAAAAAGGACTGGAAATACAATCGTATGATCCAAGAACGTTATTTGACGTCGACTTCCAAGAAGCAACTAAAGGCAAAACAGTTTTGGTCGTTGGGCATAGTAATACAACGCCTATGTTTGCAAATGCGATTTTACAAGAAGAACGTTACGAACACATAGATGATAGTGATAATTCAAACCTTTTTATCGTAACGATCAAAGGAGATGAGAAAACTTCAGAGCGACTTCGCGTTGAATAAGTAGAAATTATTGATTGCAGATTGGCAATTGCTGATTTTTGAAGTAATAAATAATGTAAGGTGATTGGATGGTTTTCGCTTTCGCGAAAATTGTATCATGCTGAGTTTATATCAGTAGAGCAAAATCATTAAGTTTAAAAATAATCTCACATTAAAACTAAATCAAATTCCTTCTCCTTTTGGGAGAAGGTTAGGATGAAGGATTTACTATCACTTACTCGCCAAAGGAATTACTTTAGGGTTTTCTGTTTCGATAGTAGACAAGAGTGTCAATTCGTTACTCTCAAACTGCGCATCTAGATCTGTCAATGGTGGAAACTGTGTTTTAGGCTTATAATTACGATAATCAACAAAACGAACTCCATTAATTATACGCTCATTATACGCTTCTCTAAAACGCGTACCACCTTCACTTGTTTGATAGTTGTAGGCAATATAATCCACAGCAAAATTTTCAGTAGCAATCCAATACATATATTCATCTTGAAAATCTTCTCCACCGCCTTCTTGCGCAAATGTTACTTTAACGCGGTAATATGATTTCCCCTTTACATCATGTATATCCATTAGTTGTTTCGTCACTGCAGGATCATTCAATCCAAAAGGTAATACCGAAAAATAATGGACAGAATTAATACTGTTTGCATATTTCTGTTTCATACTATCGGGAACTTGTATGAGTGCGCTTTCGCGAAAGCGTGTAAAATCCCCTTTATTATCTAATACATCACGTTGTAGAAGACAAGCGGCATCTGTACACCTCTCAAAAGTGCGTACGCCATTCTCACGCTTAGCTTTATAATAATGATCTCTAAATTTAAATTGAATACTCGCGTTTGCAATTGTTGGCCCTCCACTTTGTACAATAGCATTGTCTATGATTTCTTGTACTTCTGGTGTTTTTGAACTGCAGGAATTAAGTAAGAATACAGCAGTAAATGCAAGAAAACTAAGGAAGCGAACGCTATATAAATGAGTTGAAAATCTGTTTTGTAATTGGGTCATGAGTATAAATTAGGATTCCTATAAAATGAACTTACGATATGATACTAGTTATAATTTAAAATATTCTTTAAACAATTTGAATTATAATACACCCAGATGAGATAGAAAATTCAAGCATAGCTTTAGCTACGGTTTCATTTTATATTGAAATATGGGTGCAATAGAAACGAATTGTAAAGTATATTTTAAGTTGTGAATAGTATAAGTCTCAAAAGTAGCATTTTCATTACATTTGTGGTGATGTCAAAACCAAATACTGTAAATATATTAAATAAGCGTGCTCGTTTTGAGTATGAGATTTTAGATAGACTCACCGCAGGTATTGTACTTGCTGGTACAGAGATTAAATCTATACGAGAAGGAAAGGCTTCTATTGCCGAAAGTTTTTGTGAATTTAATGATCAACAAGAACTTTTTGTGATCAATATGACCATCCAAGAGTATTCACACGCTACTTATTTTAATCATGCTCCTAAGAGTGAGCGTAAGTTGTTATTGAATAAACGCGAGCTCAAAAAATGGGAACGTGAGATTAAAAAATCGGGATTGACGATCGTTCCTCTCAAGTTATTTACCAATGAGAAAGGCTTTGCAAAACTAGAAATTGCACTTGCCAGGGGTAAGAAAAACTACGATAAACGGGAGAGTATTAAAGACCGTGATAACAAACGTGATCTAAGTCGTATCAAAAAAGACTTCAATAACTAGAAGAATTTCGAGTACCCAACGGCGATCGTCGAATATCAAAGTAAAACAATACCTAAGATGATTGAGTGATGTTCGCTTTTTAGCGAAAGTTGCGTTGCATTGAGTTTGTTGAAATGTATCGAAATTACCGAATACCAAACTCAACATTTTACTAGAGAAGAACTTTCACCTAGTCGCAATAGATTACATTTTATTCCTTTGTGAATGTAACGAACCTCTTATTGATTCGTCATCCCAACATAACTCTAAAAGTAAAAGAGATGCATTCAAATAAGAAAATGGGAAGATTTGCTGGGTTACTTTTTTTAATTCTTGTAATTACTGGGGTGTTTGCTGAGTTTTTCGTTCGTCAAAAATTGTATGTGGTTAATGATCCAACTGCTACAACTCAAAATATCATAGAAAATCAATGGCTTTTCCGTCTTGGGTATGTGAGTGATTTAGTTATGTCTACCATGTTCTTTGTTTATGGCTATGTACTGTATCTCATTTTTAAATCTGTACATAAGAATATCTCCTTATTCCTGTTATTATGCACGGTAATATCTGTTGCTATGTTTTGTCAAAACTCATTAAACCAGTTTTCTGCGTTAGAATTAGTGACAAATGCAGATTATTCAAAGACGTATACCCAAGAGCAATTACAAGTTTTATCTATGTTTTTTCAAAACATCCATATAAAAGGGTATTATGTAAATCAGATATTTTTTGGATTGTACTTACTTCCTTTGGGGTATATGATTATTAAATCTGGTATTGTTCCTAAAATCATCGGAGTTTTTTTAGTGCTAGGTTTTATAGGAGATATGATAGATTTTGTTGTGTATTTTCTTTTTCCAAATGTAGAATCGGTACTACTATCTAACATTACTATTCCAGCAGATATCGGAGAGATTTCACTCTGTCTATGGCTTTTAGTAATGGGCGTAAGGAGTCAAAAAATAAGTAATCAAATTTAGAAATTGGATCAAACTCAAATCAAATTCCTTCTCACTTAAGGAGAAGGCTAGGATGAGGATTTTACCTGTTGATTCTAGATATTTAGTATATAATTTTAATAATAATATTTAATTTAAAAACTTGATAGTCAGTATTTTGAAATATTGTCAACTTCCCAATATATTCACAACTAACATTTTTTTAAGAAGTTAACGTTACTAAGTATAGTTTCTTTGAAACGCTAACTAAACATCAATCAATGAATAAAATTACGCTTACTATTCTCTTCTCTTTTTTTGTCTCTATACTCTCTGCACAGATTGTAGGTACTGTACGTGATGATAAGGGAGAAACCCTTCCATTTGTAAATATATATCTAGAAGGTTCTCAAGAAGGAACTACCACCAATGGTGATGGCGAATATGAATTAGACGTATTAGGTTCTGGAGCAGGAAGGAATGCCACGTCTCAAACCTATACAGTCGTATTTCAGTTTTTAGGATTCACGACCGTACGTAAAGAAATCACCACAAAAAATTCTCGATACACGCTAGATGTCGAATTAATTGCAGAAACGACATCGCTCGATGAGGTTGTTGTAGAGGCAGGCGTAAACCCTGCCGATAGAGTGATACGTGCTGCGATTGCCAATAGAAAAATCAACTTAGATAAATTGAGCGAGTATACTGCAAATTTTTACTCAAGAGGGCTCTGGCAAGTTA
>CAKZKZ010000167.1 GCA_937124495.1 uncultured Dokdonia sp.
GATCTAGAATAGCACGTATGTGTTGCTCAAACTGGTTGGTGTAGCTCCCTTCTATACTATAATGTCCGCTATTATGAGGTCTTGGTGCAACTTCATTGACTAAGATATCATCGTCTTCTGTTTGGAACATCTCTACAGCGAGTAATCCTACATGTTCAAAAGCATTAGATACGTTCTCAGCAATAGCTCTTGCTTTTTGTGCGACCTGCTCATCGATACGGGCTGGACAAATCACATATTCTACCTGATTGGCTTCCGGATGAAACTCCATCTCAACCACCGGATAGGTCGTAACATCTCCAGATGGATTACGCGCTACAATGACAGCAAGTTCATTTTTAAATGGAATCATCGCTTCTGCGATGCAAGGTATTTCTGGTAATTTTTCTATATCCTGTGCCGTACGAATGACAGCAACTCCTTTTCCGTCATATCCTCCTGTACACGATTTCCATACAAAAGGATAGGTAGGTGCATCTTTAAGAAGATCACTTGCCGTAGCATATCTTTTAAAAGAGGCTGTAGGAATATTTTGATCTGCATAAAATTGCTTTTGTATCCCTTTATCTTGAATCTTACGTAAGGTGTCTGCAGATGGATATACGATGACTCCTTCTTTTTCTAGTGTTTCAAGAGCATCGACATTAACCAACTCTATCTCAAAAGTGAGCACATCTACTTTTCGCCCAAAGGCAAGAACTGTATCATAATCTAGAAGGCTACCTTGTTCAAAATAATCACAAGCGATTCTTGAGGGTGCTTCTGGACTTGGATCAAGCACATAAGTTTGTATATCGTATTTTCGGGTGTCATAAAGCATCATTTTGCCTAGCTGTCCACCACCTAGAATACCCAATTTAAATGGAGAAGAAAAATAGTTTTTCATAAGAGTATGCTCTCAACAACGTTGAGGTTTATGCTGAGCATTTCGACAGGCTCAATGTGACACTTGCCGAAGTACGACAAGTCTAAAAATTAAAACTCAAAAATACAAAAAACCTTGTTTCTAATCTCGTATCTATATCCCAGAATTTAGAAGCTTTTTATGAGTTTGTGTTTTAACCCAAAATATGCAATAGAAAATCTATTACGATCTGAAACTACTTCAAAATAGTACGCTTCGCTCTATTTATCAATATAACCATAACTATGCTATGCTGAAATTGATAAAACATCCTATTTTATGCTACTTTCAAACCTCATGACGAAATTCTATTGCATATTTTGGGTTTAAGGAATCTGAATTTGTGATTTGTAGTTTTCAGGTGGTATCTTTGCGCCTTTGTAAAACTTTATGAAGACAGTACAATTACACGAACTTATCTTTGAAGAATGTATCTCAAAAACAGAGGTGCAACAAGCCGTAAATGGCGTTGCAGTGCGTATAAACGATGAATATAAAGATAGAAGACCTGTGTTTCTTACCGTGCTTAATGGGGCTTTCCTTTTTGCTGCAGAGCTTATTAAAAAGTTTGATGGTGAATGTGAAATGAGCTTTATTAAAGTGGCAAGTTACGACGGACTGAAGCAAAGTGATGAGGTTTTTACCGTGATGGGAGCAGAGCCTTCACTAAAAGGCCGAGACGTTGTTGTGATAGAAGATATCGTAGATTCAGGTAATACCATAGAAACGATTATAGAAATTCTTGAGCAAGAAGAAGTGGCTTCTTTTAAAATAGCTAGCTTGTTTTACAAACCAAAAGCCTATACAAAACTGTACACGATAGATTATATAGGACTAGAAATTGAAAATGATTTTGTTGTTGGATTTGGACTAGATTATAATGGACTAGGACGTAATCTTACTTCTATTTATAAACTTAAACAATCACACATGAAGAACCTTGTCTTGTTCGGCCCTCCAGGTGCCGGTAAAGGAACGCAAGCTGAAGTATTAAAAGAAAAGTACAATCTAGTACATATCTCTACAGGAGATGTGTTTAGATACAACATAAAAAATGCTACTGAGTTAGGAACTTTAGCAAAGTCATATATGGATAAAGGTCAATTAGTGCCTGATACCGTGACTATTGATATGTTAAGTGCAGAGGTAGAAAAAAATCCAAAAGCGCAAGGTTTTATCTTTGATGGATTTCCAAGAACAGAGGCACAAGCAGATGCATTAGCGACATTATTAGCTTCAAAAAATACAGAAGTAGCTGCCATGGTGGCTTTAGAAGTAGATGATGAGGTACTTGTACAGCGTTTGTTAGAAAGAGGAAAAACATCTGGACGTGCAGATGATGCAGATGAAGATGTGATTCGTAATCGTATTAAAGTGTATTATGATGAGACGGCTATCTTAAAAGGATACTATGAGAAGCAGAATAAATATTTTGGTGTAGATGGTGTAGGAAGTGTTGCCGAGATTACCGCGCGTTTAAGTACGGTGATTGATGCGTTGTAAATACATACATAAGTAGAAATTATTTTTGTTGGGTACGCTTTCGCGAAAGCGTATAAAGAAACTCTACAACTTTTATATATAAATTGTGATTCGGGATGATATGCCCGCCTACGTGAGAATTAGAAAAAATGACTGAAGGAAATTTTGTTGATTATGTAAAGATACATACCACTTCTGGTAATGGAGGTTCTGGCTCTGCGCATTTACATAGAGAAAAGTTTATAGAAAAAGGAGGTCCTGATGGTGGTGATGGTGGTCGTGGAGGTCATATTATTATCAAAGGAAATCAAAACCTTTGGACGTTATTACATCTTAAGTATAAAAGACACTTACGCGCCGGACATGGAGGGAATGGAGCAAAATCCAGATCGACAGGTCACGATGGGCAAGATGAGTATATCGAAGTGCCTTTAGGAACCACCTTGCGAGACACAGAAACAGATAAAGTCATTTTTGAAATTACAGAACACGACCAAGAGTTTATTGTCGCCGAAGGAGGCATGGGTGGTCGTGGTAACTGGCATTTTAAAAATAGTGTCAACCAGACGCCTCGATACTCACAACCAGGTATAGATGGGTATGAAGTACAATTAACACTAGAACTTAAAGTCCTAGCAGATGTCGGATTAGTAGGGTATCCTAATGTAGGAAAATCTACATTGCTTGCCGCTATTACAGCAGCAAAGCCAAAAATAGCAAACTATGAGTTTACGACATTGAAGCCTAATCTTGGAATTGTAGAATATAGAGATTATAAGTCTTTTGTAATGGCAGATATTCCAGGAATGATAGAAGGAGCTGCTGAAGGAAAAGGATTAGGACATCGTTTTTTACGTCATATAGAGCGTAACTCGACTTTACTATTTATGATCCCAGCTGATGCAGATAGTATCTCAGAACAGTATGATGTGCTATTGCTCGAATTACAAAAATACAATCCAGAAATGTTGGATAAATCTCGCCTCATAGCCATTACCAAAAGTGATATGCTAGATGACGAACTGAAGGCAGAACTTTCTGAAGAATTGGATAGAGAGTTGCCAATACCTTATCATTTTATTTCTTCTATCACCCAGCAAGGTCTTGTTGAATTGAAAGATGCACTCTGGAAGATGTTGAACGAGTAATTTATTCAATTAATAGGTAACAAATAGTAGGTGTAAGGAACTAGTCGTAGTATAATTTGTATGTTTACGATGTAACTAACCTACCACTACTATGAAGCAATTTTTACTATTCTTACCTTTTTTATTTTCTTTTTATACTGTAATCGGTCAGTGTCCTGAAAGTAGTCTAACATTAACATCTCAAGCAGAGATTGATGCTTTTACAACAAATTACCCAGATTGTACAGAGCTTTTAAATGCTTTAATAATTTCAGGAAGTGATATTGAAAACTTAGAAGGCCTTTCTAATATTGCTTCAGTGCATAGTGTACCTAATGGAAATGTAGAGAATGGGATAGAAATTAGTGATAATCCTAATCTTACATCACTTTCTGGACTTTCTAGTATAAGTTCATTTGATGGTTATGTAGATGTTGTAAATAATCCATTATTAGAAAATTTAGATGGATTAGGCGGTCTTACTACGTCCTATAATAGAGTGAGAATTGAAAATAATACCACACTTACTTCTTTATCTGGCTTGAATATAGAAAGTATTTGCGCTTTAATTATTAAAGATAATCCAAACCTTACTAATCTTATAGGGTTAGAATCTTTACAAACTGTAGAAAGTTTAGCTATTGATGGGAATAATAATCTTGAAAATTTATCTGGTCTTGAAAACTTGACTTATTCAACAGAATTTATTGCTATAAGAAATAATCCAAGCCTTACATCGATGATTGGAATTTCAAATATAGATACAAATGACGGTGTACAGATTATAAATAACCCATTGTTAGAAAATCTTGAAGGACTAGAAAATCTTACTACATTGTTTGATGTACAGATTGAAGATAATGCGAACCTCATATCTTTTTTTGGACTTCATAATATGACAAGTCTATATCAAAATCTGACTATAAAAAATAATAATAGCCTTGTAGATCTTAATGGACTAGAATCATTAGAATATGTTGAAGATCATGTCTTCATAGAAGAGAATAACGCTTTAGAAAGTTTATCAGGACTTGATAGTTTTATAGGAGTGGAGTTTTTTGAAATAAGAAATAATCCTAATTTGTCAGCCTGTAGTATAGATAGTGTGTGTGCATCTATTATAAACAATACCAATTATATAACGATTAGTAATAATGCAGTAGGATGTAACTCTGAAGAAGAAGTAGAAGAAGCATGTCTTTTAGGAATTAATGAAGCGTCAATAAGTTCAATTAAAATATATCCTAATCCAGTTGTAGGAACGATGAATATTTCATTGGAGCCTAATGTGCAAGTACAAGGTGTAGATGTGTTTTCTGTGACAGGTGAGAAAATACTAACGACTCAAGATACGTACGTGGATGTTTCAAGCATCTCAAATGGAGTTTACTTTGTACACATTAATACAAACCTTGGAACAATCACAAAAAAAATAGTTAAGAAATAGTATAATATAACACAATATAACTCTTGCTATCTATCTCTTCTGTCACCCAACAAGGTCTTGTTGAATTGAAGAGCGGACTCTGGAAGATGTTAAATGATTAGTTAAAAGGTACTTGTAGTTTTATAGTAGTAGATTAATCTGTATGTTTACAATAAAACTAGCTATACATGAAGAGATTTTTACTTTTTACAGGATTCTTATTTTCTTTTTTTACTGGGTTTGGGCAATGTCCTCCTAGTGAAGATGTGATATTCTCTTCCCAAGCGGAGGTAAACGCTTTTGCGATTGATTTTCCTGATTGCACAGGTTTTTCAGGTACTTTAACCATTTCAGGAAATGATATTACCGATTTATCTCCTTTACTTCAACTTGTATCTATAGGTGATTTAATTATAGATAATAATTCTCAATTAACTAGTTTGATAGGGTTTGGAAACCTAGAAAATTATACTGGGAACAATATAATAATCTCTAATAATCCATCATTACTGTCTTTGGATGGCATAGATGGCTTAGGAGGAGAAAGTGATGTTGAATCTGTAATAGAGATAGTAAATAATGACAGTCTCATCAATTTAGAAGGGTTAAATGAACTAATAAATACAGATTTTCTCGTTATAGAAGGTAATGATGCTTTATTGAATTTAACAGGCTTAGATAATTACTTAGGAAGTGCTGTTATGACAATTAGTAATAATGCAAGCTTGGAATCTTTTGAAGGGATGAATAATTTCAATGGTACTACTAGTTTAACAATCGAAGATAATCCCTCGTTGATCGATATCTCTTCTCTTAGTAGTAATCAGTTTATAGAAGGTTTTTTTATCATAAATAATGATTCACTTACAAACATAGATGGATTAGAAGTGACAAATGAATTTTTCGGATTTAGGATCGTAGGTAATGATGCTCTTGTCAATATATCTGCATTATCTAATATACAGACACCTTCATCACTTATTGAGATTATAGAAAATTCAAATCTATCGGTTTGTTCTATTGATACGCTATGTACTAATACTACTACAGATACAATAACGATTACTAATAATGCGTCTGGTTGTAATTCTATAGAAGAAATAGAAGAGACGTGCTCTTCCTGTCCCACAGGACCAATTATATTAGCATCTCAAGCAGAAGTAAATGCCTTTGCTATTGATTTTCCTAATTGCACAGAGGTTTCTAATGAGTTAATAATTTCTGGTGATGATATTACCAATTTATCTCCCTTGTCTCAAATTGTAACTGTGGATGCTAGTTTAAATATAGTTAATAATCCTACATTAGAAAGTTTACAAGGGTTAGAGAATATTTCAAGGGTAATGGGTATGGAAATAGAATCTAATGATTTATTACCTAATTTATTAGGATTAGAGGGCTTAATAGAAGGCTTAATAGCACCTGAATTTGGCAATATTTCTATAAGAAATAATGCATCTTTAACTTCACTTCAGGGTCTTAATAATTTTCCGGGTGGTAGTCAGTTTGATTTTGAGATTATCAATAATGATAATTTATTAAATTTTGAAGGATTAGACTCTCTTTTTGAAATCGAGGATATTATTATTGTTGGAAATGAACTTATTTCTGACTTTACAGGTTTAGTGAGTTTGGAACGTTGCGATGAACTCATAATTAGCGATAATATAAATCTTACCTCTTTAAACGGATTAAATTTAATAGAAATGATTAATGGATTAGTGATAGAGAATAATCCTTTATTGGCAAATCTTGATGGAATAAATAGTTTAACTACATTATCAAATACCTTAATTATAAATAACAATAATGCTTTAACCAATTTAAATGGATTGATGAGTGTAGGAATTGAAGAAGATCCTTTTGTTAATGAACTTACTATTACAAATAACCCTAACCTTGCTGCTTGTGATATTGAAGTGGTTTGTGAGTTTTTAAACTTTGATAGCTCAGTAGCGACTGTAGATAATAATGCGTCTGGTTGTAATTCTGTAGAAGAAGTGCAAGAAGCTTGTAGCTCTTGCCCTACAGGACCAATTATATTAGCATCTCAAGCAGAAGTAAATGAGTATGCTGTCCAATTTCCTGATTGTGATATTATACAAGGGATATTAAGGATATCTGGAAATGATATTGTGGATTTAAGTCCGCTAAATACGATAACCACCGTAGGGGATCTTGAAATTATAGATAATCCTTCTCTCGAAAATCTAGATGGACTTGCCTTAATGTCAATAGGGAAAACAACACCAGATAGTGAGCCTGTTTTTACAATATCTGGTAATCCTTCTTTAGAAAATTTAGATGGACTCTCTCAACTTTTTGAAATTGAAGCAAAGACTTTTGATATTTCTAATAACCCATTACTAACTAATCTTGATGTTTTTAATAATGTGTCTATTGAGATTGACTTTGTAGATGCTATTTTAAAAATTGATAATAATATTTCTTTAGTAACGATGAATGGATTTGATGAGATTTTTTCTTTCTCTGGTGATTTGACAATCTCTAATAACCCACTTTTGGAATCCTTGCCTAGTAACTTAGCTATTGAAGTTTCAGATGTTGTTTCTATCATAAACAATGATAGCTTACTGAATCTAGAAGGGTTAGAGAACCTTTCTTCAATTACTGTTTTAGATATTGAAAATAATTCTCAATTGTTAGATATCACAGCTATTTCAAATGCGCTGAGTAATGATTCAAATATTGAGTTAATTATAACAGATAATCCGTTACTTGAAATCTGTAGTTTTGAAGCCATGTGCGCATTTTTGGATGCAAATGTCATAGAAGCTATGATAGAAAATAATGGGATAGGATGTACAAGTGTGGAAGAGGTAGAAGAAAATTGTTTAGCCAATTTCAATATAATTTCTGGAAACATTCTATTCGATTTTAATAATGATGGATGTACTACAGATGATTATGCGGCAGAAAATATTTTAGTACAAACAACAAACGGAGTAGAAACTCACATATCAATTACTGATGAAGAAGGGAATTTTTCATTTTTTGTAGATGAAGGAGTATATACAACTTCTATTATAAGTGAGTCATTACCTGTAGAATTTCAGGGGGTTCCAGAGTCTGTAGAAAGTACTTTTACGGGGCTTGGTAATGAAGAAATGATTGATTTCTGTGTAGAAGCAATAGAGGTTGTAAATGATATAGCAATCACTGTAATACCACTTCAGGAACCCCGCCCTGGATTTGATGCTCTATATGTTATATCATATTCTAATGTAGGGACAACTGTAGAGAGTGGAACAATCACTATGAATTTTGATGAAGAGATTTTGTTTTATGAGAACTCATCATTACCTCCTTTTGTTATTGATGCAACGTTTATTGAATGGGAATACGATGAATTACTTCCTTTTGAAACACGTAGCTTCGAAGTAGGATTTGAAGTTTTTACACCGCCTACTGTTCAAGATGGAAATATTTTAGTTTCAGAAGTAGAAATTACAACATCCATAGAAGATATTAATCCAGATAATAATGTATTTGTTCTTGATGAGGTAGTCGTAAACTCTTTTGACCCTAATGATAAGCAAGTGCTACAAGGAGAACGTATCATAGAAGAAGAAGTAGGGGATTATTTAGATTATGTAATTCGTTTCCAAAATACGGGAACTGCAGATGCTATTAATGTCATTGTCACAGATGTATTGAGTGATAACCTTAATTGGAATACACTTCGTATCTTAAGTTCGAGTGATGACTATCGTGTAGAAATTACCAATGGGAATGAAGTCAGTTTTATTTTTGAAAATATTAATCTTCCTCCAGAAGAAGAGGATGAAGAGGGAAGTAATGGGCATATAGCATTTCAAATACGATCAAATGATGATCTTATATTAGGAGATGCCATAGAAAATACGGCAAATATTTTCTTTGATTTTAATGCTCCCATCATCACGAACACAGTGACAACGACAGTGTCAGAACCTTGTCCTGTAGGCGATATTATCTTAACCTCACAAGCAGAGGTAGATGCTTTTGGAATTAATTACCCTAATTGCGCTATGATTTCTTTTCCTAGTAATGTAACTATTTCAGGAGCAGATATTGTTGACTTGACTCCTTTGTCTCAAATTACTTCTATAGAAAATGATTTTGTTATAGATAATAACCCTCAGTTAGTAAGTCTAGCTGGATTAGAAAATCTAACTGATTTTGCAGGAGGGAATTTAATTATATCTAATAATCCAACGTTGTCATCTTTGAATGGATTAGGTGCTATTGGTTTTTCATGGGTACAAATTATAAATAACGATGCTTTAACTAATCTAAGCGGTCTAGAAGGATTAGTAGAGAGTTTTCTAATACGAATTGAGGATAATGATGCATTGCAAGATTTATCAGGTTTAGATAATTATAGTATTGGAGTGGGGAATATTATTAGGAATAATGCAAGTTTGTCTTCATTAAACGGATTAGAAAGTTTAATGGGCGTTGAAACTATAATAATAGAAGATAATCCTTTGTTAACAGATATATCTTCGCTAGAAAATGTACAAGAAATAGTCGTGTTATTTGAAATTAGAAATAATGACTCTTTGACTAATTTGGCTGGTCTCCAAAACGCAGGCACTTTTTTTAATTTAGCTGCTGGTTTTAGAATTTCAGATAATGATGCCCTTGTAGATATATCTGCGTTATCCAATTTTGAAACACCTACACAGTTTATAGAGATAACGAATAATTCAAGTCTTTCAAATTGTGTCATTAGTCTTTTATGTGATAATATTACCAATACAGATTTAATAACTATTAGTGACAACGCACCTGGATGTAACACTACAGAAGAAGTGGAAGAAGCTTGTGATCTTGGTGTAGATGGAGAGATATTAGAAAATGCAATCACGATATATCCTAACCCTACTGTAGATATTTTAAATGTTGTATTCACCTCCGATATTCAATTGCAAAGTATAGAAGTGTTTTCTGTAACAGGTAAGAAAATACAAACTACTCAAAAAACATCGATTGATTTTTCATCGTTAACAAGGGGTGTTTATTTTGCACGTATTCAAACTAATCAAGGAGTTCTTATCAAAAAAATAGTTAAGAAATAACAAAACACAATATAACTCCTGTTGTTTTGTTTACTTTTAAATAAAAATACAATAGAATGCGAGTATTGCTTTTAATTTGTGTGGCTGTTTTTATAACGAGTTGTGGGACCACCTTTGTAGACTATGACTATGATGAGAAAGCCTCTTTTGATACGTATAAAACGTATCAATATGATTTTCGGGAGCCTACAGGATTTTCAGAGTTTGATGAGCGTCGGTTTATAAGATTTACAGATAGTGTCCTTGAGTCAAAGGGCTACACACGAACAGATTATAATAGCCTCTCTATTAAGATACAAGCTTCAGAATATGAAACAACTTCTCGTAACACACTAGGCGTCGGTTTAGGTGGAGGAGGTGGTAATGTAGGCGTAGGAGTAAGTGGAGGTATTCCTATAGGGGGACGCGAGCAACATCAACAAATAATATTGGAGTTTTATGACATGGATCATGGTGGCACATTGGTGTGGCAAGCCATAAGTGAGAGTGATGTCAAAGTAAAAGCAAAACCACAACAAAGAGATGTATATTTTAAAAAGCTTGTAGAAAAAATCTTCAAGAAATACCCTCCAAAATCTTAATTCTCGTTATAACCAGCTTGGCACTATTTTGGTATATATTTGCAAAAAATTGACACTTTATGAAGTGGTTCCTCTTTTTATTAGTTCCTATATGTTGTTTTGCACAAGGCAATACAGATGATACCGCTTTCGCGAAAGCGGAAACCTATTTCCATACTAAAAAGTATCATCAAGCAAAACCCATTTTCCAATCCTACCTTAAGCAGCACCCAAATAATCTAAAAACCTTAGAATATTTAGGAGATATTTATGGTTATGCCGAAGATTGGGATAATGCTATAGATTATTATAAGAAATTAGTGGATATTTCACCTAAAGTAGCAAACTATCATTACAAGTATGGAGGTGTTTTAGGAATGAAAGCATTGGCTATTAGTAAAATAAGAGCTTTAGGTCTTGTAGGCGATATTAAAGAATCCTTTATTACCGCGGCTGAGCTTGATCCTAAACATATAGAAGCGCGCTGGGCATTGGTAGAATTTTATATTCAACTACCAGGTATTATTGGTGGGAGTGAGAGCAAAGCAAAGCGATATGCTAATGAGCTTTCTCAATTATCTCCAGTAGATGGATACCTTGCTCATGGATATATTGCAGAGTATAATGACAGAGCGAATGATGCAGAGTATAATTATAAAAAAGCAGTAGCTGTAGGAGGGTCTGTTATTTGTTATACAAAACTCTATGAGCATTATGAGAAGAATGATGCCCCTGCAAAAGCCATACAAGTCCTCGATGAAGCTCGTAAAAAATACGACTCAGAAAATAGATTACATTACCAACTTGGTAAAATAGCAGGGCAATATGGAATCGGTCTTGATCAAGGAATAGAGTGTCTGGATAAGTATATTATGAACCATTCTTCGGCAGATGGAGTGCCTAAAGATTGGGCGTATTACAGACTTGCTCAAATTTATAAGCATAAAGGTCAGAAACAAGAAGCTACTTCTTGGATTTCAAAAGCCTTAGAAGACCGCCCTGACTTTAAAGAGGCACTGGCTGAAAAGAAAATCATTGAGGCGCTCTAGTCTAATAAATAAGGATTGATATCCAAGACATTTTCGGCGATATACTGATCAATAAATGTGGAGGTAATGTGTGAACTTCCTACCAATTTGTTTTCTTGTAATAATGTTTTTATATCCAAATTTTTATAGCTCTTAAGATACGGTACCGATAATGGTGCATAACTATAATGCCAAGGCTCATACTTAAAACCTTTTCGATTAGGAATGTCTGTATAAACTAGATAGAAACCAAAACTATTTGCGTGAACATCCATCCATTCTTTGAATTTGCAAAAGGGTCCAGCTCCATGAAACTTTGAAGGCACAAGCACATCGCCTGTTACTTTTGGTGTGCCATCTATTAAGTCGATATCAGTCCCCCAATGATGTCTAGAAGTTCCGGGAATAGTAGAGTATTCTATGATTTTTTGAATAGCATTTATGGGAGAGTTTCCGCTTTCGCGAAAGCGGTTATATTTACGTTCCCATATCCTATTTTGATGCGCATAATCTCTATAGCTAGATACGACTTTGATTTGAATGTGATCATTTAGTGCTGCTTTTTTCAATCGCTCAAACGCGATAGCAGCTTCAGGACGTAATTTATATCCAGCCCCAGACGTTAAGATAGGGTTTCCTTTTCCTAGTAATTCATTTTTAGAAATCTGCACATCTGTAATAGATGCATATAATTCTAAGGGAAGGGTAGCGGCTATGCTTCCTAGAAGAGCTGTTTTTGTAAACGTTCTGCGATTCATTTCAATTCTTTTTTCATTAAAAAATGAGGACCTATTAATGGAATATCAAATTCAGGGCCAACTGTGGTGTATCCTGTGTTTTTATAAAAAGAAACAGCCACAATTCTAGCATTAAACCATAGTAAGGTACATCCTTTTGTTTTAAGAATATCTTCTCCTCTTTTTAATAGTAATTCTGCAATTCCTTTTTTGCGATATTCAGGGAGTACAGCCATGCCTCTAAGTCGGTATTGCTTTCCAGTAAAACGGCCTTTTGCATCCTCCATAAACGAAGCAACACCAATAATAGTCTTATGGTGATATATACCTACGTGAAACGTAGATGGTTTCTCATCAGCTTCCATATAGACATCCTTAAGGGGTCTTCCTTTTCGGAGTACTGGATGACGCACAGGCCAAGTTTCTTCGGAGGTAATTTGTTTTAATTTGTAATCAGAGTTGTCGATACGATATAACTTTGCAGGAAGATCACCATAGTCAAAATCTTTTAAAAACTGCAACCCACATTTTTTAATAACAGCATGAGAAGCTATATTATCTATGTGGGCATGTGCCACCAAAAAAGGATATTTTAATGTGTTAAAAGCGTATTGGATGACTGCTTTTGAACTTTCTGTGGCATACCCATAACCCCAGTAACATCTGTAAAAACGAAATCCAATATCTACAACACGTTCTTCAGGGTGGTATTTTAAACCGCACCATCCTAAAAACTCATTATCTGATTTCCGAAGTACTGCCCACCGACCCATACCTGTTGTTGCATAGGCATCATAAGCATCTATAAATTGATGAGCTGCATCTAGGTCTATAAAGGGAGTATCTCCTGTATATTTTATCACTTCAGAATCAGCATTCATCTGAAAAAAATGAAGGCCGTCACCATCCTTAAATTTGCGTAAGATGAGTCTGTCAGTTTCTATAACAATATTATTCACAAGCTTGGTTATCTTTAGGTTTAAAAATATAAAGAAACCAGTAATCAACCTAACAAAATGTGATAGGTATATTATTATGTGAC
>CAKZKZ010000168.1 GCA_937124495.1 uncultured Dokdonia sp.
GAAAAAAATCGCTACCATGTCATTTTAGCCAATCCTCCTTTTGGTGGCAAGGAACGTAAAGAAGTACAGCAAAATTTTGATATCAAAACAGGCGAAACTGCATTTCTGTTTATGCAACACTTTATCAAAAGTTTAAAAACAGGCGGTCGTGCAGCAGTGGTGATTAAAAACACTGTGTTGAGCAATACAGACAATGCCGCTATTGCCTTACGTAAACTCTTATTAGAAGGCTCTGATCTCCATACCATTCTGGATTTGCCAGGCGGTACGTTTACAGGAGCCGGTGTAAAAACGGTGGTCTTATTTTTTCAAAAAGGAAGCCCCACCAAAAAAATCTGGTATTACCAGTTAGACCCTGGGCGAAAAATGGGAAAAACCAATCCTTTAAATGATAAGGATATGGAGGAGTTTACCGCTTTCGCGAAAACCAAACCAGAAACAGAAAATTCTTGGAATATAAGTGTATCTGATATTGACGAAATTACCTGCGATCTTTCTGTCAAAAATCCAAACACCTCTGAAGAAGCACCTTTACGAAGTCCCGAAGCTATTTTAGCTGAAATGGAAACCTTGGATACGGAAACGAATACCATTCTTCAATCTATTAAAGAGTTACTATGAGAGAGAATTGGGAAATGAAGAAGCTTAGCGAAGTTTGTAAAATAAGACCGCCAAAAAGTGAAGCAAGGGAAACTTTGTCTGCAAATGATATGGTTTCATTTGTTCCAATGAAATCTTTAGGAATTGATCAAAAGTACTTTGACGTAAAAGATGAAAAAGAATTATCATCAGTTTCAAGTAGTTATACTTACTTTAAGGATAATGATGTTTTACTGGCAAAAATTACTCCTTGTTTTGAAAATGGAAAATTAGGAATTGCAAAAAACTTAATAAATGGAATTGGCTTTGGATCAAGTGAATATATCGTTTATCGTCCATCTGAAAAGTTACTTTCTGAGTTTTTATATTACTTTTTAAATCAAGAAACATTTAGAAAAAAAGGCGAATCTCAAATGACAGGGGCTGTGGGTCATAAAAGAATACCTAAAGAATTTTATGAAGAATCTCAAATCTCAATCCCACCACTTGAAGAACAAAAACAAATTGTAGCCCTATTGGATAAAGCCTTTGCTGCTATAGACCAAGCCAAAACCAATATTGAGAAAAATATTGAGAATGCAAAGGAGTTATTTCAATCTAAACTTAATGACATTTTTAGTCAACAAGGTGATGGTTGGGAGGAGAAGACAATTTTAGAGTTATGTGATCATAAATCACAAATTGTTGGCGGTCCTTTCGGTTCTAACTTAAAAGTAAAGGATTATAAAGAAACAGGAGTTCCCATTTTGAGGCTACAAAATATTGGAAAAGGATACTTTATTGATAAAAATATAAAATATGTTGATGACCAAAAAGCAAAGGAATTAGATTATCACTCTTTTGTTTCAGGTGACATTGCTTTAGCTAAACTTGGTATTCCTATTGGCAAAACCTGCATAATTCCTGAGAAATTCAAATATGGTATCGTTACTGCAGATGTTGTTCGTATCCGTCCAAACAAAGAGAATATAAATTATTCGTTTCTTAAACACTTTTTAAATTCTCAAAGTGCCGTTCAACAATTAACAGATGATATTACAGGTGCAACTAGGCCACGTGTAAATATGGCTGAAGTAAGAAATTTAAAACTAAGTGTTCCTTCGAAAGAACAACAAATATCATTAAATAATATCATAGACAGATTAGAAACAGATATTAATAATGTTATATCTAATTATGAAAAAAAGAATCTAGATTTAGAAGAGCTCAAAAAATCGCTTTTACAAAAAGCGTTTTCGGGGGAGTTAACGCAAAAAGAAGTGCATGAAGTTACGCCATAACGATATCGTAATACCTGATGATGGTTCAGATCCTTTTGTGCATTGCAAATTGGATCGAAAAAAATATGCAGGGGTATTAACCAGTATCGTTTCTGGCTATAGTGATGGTTTTGTACTGGCCATTGATAATACATGGGGTACAGGAAAAACTACCTTTGTTAAAATGTGGCGTCAGCATTTAAAAAATGAAGAGTTTCAAACCTTATACTTTAATGCTTGGGAAAATGATTTTCAGGAAGAAGTTATTATCGCGCTACTTTCAGAATTGGAAGAACTTAAACATAAAGCAGCAACAAACTTTAATACACTATTAGAAAAAACAGCCACCTTCTTAAAAAAAGTTGCCCCTTCTGTAGCCAAAGGAGTCGTCAGTAAAGCCATCGGTGATGATGCAATAGGTGATATAGCCCAAGCAGCTACAGAGTTTACCACAGAAGAAGTAGAGCTACAAATCAAAAACTTTAGCGATAAAAAAAAGGGAATACAAGACTTTAGAAATGTTCTTGAAAAGTTTGTACAAGAAGTGGATGATGAAAAACCAGTTGTTTTCATCATTGACGAATTAGACAGATGTAGACCTAGTTATGCTGTTGAGGTTTTAGAACAAATAAAACACTTGTTTTCTGTACCAGGTATCGTCTTTGTACTTTCTATAGACAAAGTACAACTAGGCAATGCCATTAGAGGCTTTTACGGAAGTGATCGCATAGATGCAGACGAGTATTTAAGGCGTTTTATTGATCTGGAATACAAAATACCTACACCAGATATTGAATCATTTATAGAATATCTATATGAATATTTTGAATTTGATCAATTCATAAACGCCCCTGAAAGAGTCAAGGTAGAACAATTCCAACCAGATGAAAGTATTCTAAGAACTGTTGCGCTTTTATTGTATACTAAAAGTGGGTTTAGTTTAAGACAAATCGAAAAACGTTTTGCGAGAATACGATTAACCTTAAGAGCATTTAACCATCAGCAATTTTTGTTCCCAGAAGTCATCATTCTTTTGAGTTATCTGGATGCGAAACACTCAGAAGTGTTAGATAAGATACGTAACCTCAGTTATTCATTACAAGAACTAATCAATGAATTAGATACTATTTTGATTACATTGAGCACTACTAATGAAGAAATTACAAGTTCACGATCAACAATGGCATCGTTACTATGCCTTTATGAGACTAGCTGTTGGAATGTTCTTGAAATTAAACCAAAAGGACTTTTCAATCATACAAATTTACTTGTTCCTACACTTCGTATAACATCAAAACTGGATGGAAGTAATGATGAATTACTAAAGATAATAACATTTTATAAATCTAATTTTCATAGCCCTGATAAAGCCCTCAACTTTATTTTAGATAAATATGATTTAACAGAAAATCTTAGAACCTAATGAACGAAACACAAACCAAATATGACTTAATATCACCAGCTTTACGTAAAGCAGGATGGGGTATTGTAGAGGGAAGTCGTTTGCGTTTGGAGTTTCCCATTACAGAAGGACGCTTAATAGGTCAAAAAAGAAGAGCAACACCGCTTTTTGCAGATTACGTACTCGAATATAAAAACAGAAGAATTGGGGTTGTAGAAGCAAAAGCCAGAGATAAATATTATACAGATGGTGTAGGGCAAGCCAAAGACTATGCAGAACGTTTAAATATTCGTTTTTCCTATGCAACCAATGGTCTCGAAATATACGGGATTGATATCCAAGAAGGAACCGAAGGAGATGTGTCTACATTTCCCACCCCTGATGAACTCTGGGAAATGACCTATCCTACCCCAAAAGAAGATTATAAAATTGAAATGGAGCAATGGAAAGATGCCTTCTTTTCAATTCCTTTTGAAAATAGAGGTGGTACCTGGTCACCGCGTTATTACCAACGCAATGCGATTTACAGTGTGCTTAACGCGATTGCAGAAAAGAAGCAACGCATTTTATTAACGATGGCAACTGGGACAGGGAAAACGGCGACTGCCTTTCAAATCTGTTGGAAATTATTTCACGCCAAGTGGAACTTAAAAAGAGATGGTTCAAGAGCACCACGTATTCTTTTTCTTGCCGATAGAAACATATTAGCAGATCAAGCATTTAACGCCTTTAATGCCTTTGATAAAATAGATGAAAATATAAAAGTTCGTATCACGCCTAGCGAAATAAAAAAGAAAGGGCACGTTCCTACCAATGGAAATATCTTTTTTACGATTTTCCAGAGTTTTATGACAGAAGCAAAAAAAGAAATTGATCTTGAAGCACAGGAAGAATCTGTTGAAGATGGGCTTCATCTAGCTGCGGAACCACAAGCTGTGTATGGCACATCTGATTTTAACTTTGGGCAATACTCAGAAGATTTCTTTGATTTTATTATTATCGATGAGTGCCATAGAGGTGGTGCCAGAAATGAGAGTTCGTGGAGAGCGATCATGGACTACTTCTCCCCTGCGGTTCAATTAGGACTCACAGCAACACCCAAACGAGATGTAAATGCAGATACGTATGATTATTTTGGAGAACCTGTCTATAGTTATAAACTAAAAGATGGTATCAATGATGGATTCTTAACTCCGTTTAAAGTTAAAGAGATTCAAAGTAACTACGATAAGTATACGGTCACTGCAGATGATACCATTATATTTGGGGAAGCAGAAGTCGGTGATGTCTTTACCTATCGGGATTATGGAAGAAAAATTATCGTTCAGCAAATAGAAGCCTATCGTATAAAAAAGTTTTTAGAACTCATTAATCAAAGTCAAAAATCCTTAGTCTTCTGTGCTACACAACGGCATGCGGCTTTAATCAGAGATTTGATTAATCAACACGCATCCAGTACAAACACCAACTACTGCCATCGCGTTACCGCCGATGATGGTGCTAAAGGAGAGCAATACTTAAGAGATTTTCAAGACAATGAAAAAAGCATTCCTACCATACTCACGACCTCTCAAAAATTAAGCACAGGTGTTGATGCCCCTGAAATTCGAAACATCGTGTTACTTCGTCCTATAGATTCTATGGTCGAATTTAAACAAATTGTAGGTCGTGGGACACGCCTTTTTGATGGTAAAGATTATTTTACCGTGTTTGATTTTGTAAAAGCACATGAGCATTTTGAAGATCGAGAATGGGATGGTGAACCCTTACAACCTGAACCACCCACAGGAGACGGACCGAGAATTTGTTCTATCTGCAATCAGAGACCATGCATGTGTGAAAAGCCAGAACCAGAACCATGTCCAGAATGTGAGAATATTCCTTGTGTATGCGACACGCCTCCTAAACAAATGATCAAAGTAAAACTCTCAGATACTAAAGAAAGAGAGATCGATGCCACCGTAAAAACAACCTTTTGGAGTCCAGAAGGAAAGCCTATCTCCTCCCAAGAATTTATTAAGCAATTATTTGGTGACATGCCTGAATTCTTTAAAAGTGAAGAAGAATTACGTATTCTTTGGAGTTTACCTAATACGCGTAAAAAGTTACTGGAAGAATTAAAAGAAAAAGGATATAACGACGATCAATTAGATGACTTAAGAAAACTTGTTCACGGAGAAGATAGCGACCTTTTTGATGTCTTAAGCTATGTGGCTTATCATAAAAGTCTAGTCCCGCGATTGGAAAGAGCCGAAAAGGCTAAAATTCATCTGAGTGATTATAATAAGAAGCAACAAGAGTTCTTAAACTTTGTATTAGAACAGTATATAAAAGAAGGCGTTGATGAGCTTGATATTGAGAAGCTATCCCCTCTATTATTATTAAAATACAGTGCTATCACAGATGCAAAACGTGAATTGGGAGACATACAATCTATTCGAGAAACATTTATTGGGTTTCAAGAGTATTTGTATCGGGAGCGAGTTGTTTAAAAGAATCTAAAGTTAGATAAGATGAGTGGATTTAGGTTATTGGGGATAAGAACAGGTAATTCATTAACTGAAGAAGAAATTCAATCATTTGATAATTTTCCATACGTAGGTAATTCCAGAAGTATACCTGCTCCGTATAACTATCTGAAAAATTTAGAACCTAATGAAACGTTTTTATTTTTTAATGATTACACTTTAGACAAGAGTGGAAGCATATTGACTTATTTGCCAGAGAAAAGTATTCCTGAGATATATACTCTTAAAAAAAATTCAAAAACAAAGCTAACAATCTCTACCATAGTAGGTAAAAATGGAAGTGGAAAAAGTACATTATTAGAAATACTATATGTAGCTATACATAATCTTGCAGTTGCCACAGATGTGTTGTACGATTCAGATATGGTAAAGGTAGAAGACCCTCAATCATATTTGAGGTGTGAATTATACATATTAACAGACGAAAAGACTTCGTATAAAATTAAATTTGATGATAAAGCAAAAAGACCTTGTATAATTAGTACAGCAAAAAAAGATAATAATGTATTTAAGTATCAAGAAATTAAAGATTTTGATAAAAAAATACTCAAAAAATTATTTTACAGCATAGCGGTTAACTATTCTATATATGGTCTAAATTCTAAATATTTAGGATCCTGGATCACACATTTATTTCATAAAAATGATTCCTACAAAACTCCTTTAGTTATCAATCCGATGCGTACAGAAGGTAATTTTGATATTAACAGAGAAGAATATCTTTCTAAATATAGGTTACTATCAAATTCAATACTAAAGTATAAGCCCAATAAAGATATTACCAGTATTATAGATGATATTAGAATTAAGAAATTAATTTTTAAACTTGATCAAAATAAAATTAATTTCTTAGAATATGATAGGGTTTTTAAGGACAGTAGTAGCAACAGAGAAACTTATGAAAAGACCAGAACGATTCAAAAGTTAATTGATGATAGTGAACTAGAAAAAAGTATAGCTGAAGTTGCTGCATTAGCAGTCAAAATTATATTAAAAAAAGAAGTCTCAAAAACCAATATTCCATATAAGATTGAAGCAGAAAAATATATTGTTAAAAAACTTTATAGAATAGCTTTTAATTATAATAGATATTGGAATTATTTAATTTATATAAAGCCTAAAGACGATTTAAATGGTTATCCTATTCCAGTTAAATTTGAAGCACTATTTAAAGTACATTTATTTGAAGATTACCTTAAAAAATTAGTGTTAGATAACACACATGTGACTCTTAAATTAAGACAAGCGTTAAATTACCTTGTAAACAATCCTCTTGATAAACATATTTCAAAAGATGGCATAACTAAATTTGAATTTAAAGAAATAAATGGAGGAAGAATATATGAAATTCCATTCGAAGAATTTGCTGAAAGATTATTGACTTTTGATGATGAAGTTATTCGATGTATTCCTCCAAGTCTTTTTGATATTAGTGTAATTGTTTCAGATGACAGCAAGAAAAGCAGAGAAGATTTTGACATGAAATATTTAAGCTCTGGCCAATTGCAATTAATACATTCTATACAATCAAGTCTTTATCATATTAATAACCTTGAATCATATAAATTAGTTAAAGATGAGCTAATTAAGTATGAGAACGTTCTAATTATATTTGATGAGATAGAATTATATTTTCATCCAGAATATCAGCGAAAAATTGTTAATTTTTTTATCGAACAATTAGATGAACTCAATTTTAAACAAGTAAAAAACTTTCACGTTATATATATAACACATTCTCCATTTGTGTTATCAGATATTCCGCATACAAACCAATTAATTTTATCAGATGGAAAACCTATTAAATCAGAAAGAGCATCTTTTGCGGCAAACATTCATGATTTACTCGCAAATGATTTCTTTTTAAAAGATGGGTTTATGGGTGAGTTTGCTAAAAATGAAATTAAGAACGTGATTGAAGCTTTAAATTATACTCACCTTAATAGCTTAAAGATTGAAAAACAAGAGCAACTTAAATTAGTTTATGAAGGTAATAACAAAAATCGTTTAGAAGAGGAAATAAAAGTCATTGAAATCAAACTTAAACAAGCTCTAAAACCTGACAAAAAATATGATAAGGGATATTGTAAAAATGTAATTAATGTCATAGGAGAGCCCATTTTATATATGAGTTTAATGGAACTATATTCATTAGCCTATAAAAATTCTAAGCAGATATTTATTGATGAGCAAATTCAAAAATTGAATAATTTAAGATGATAGCAATTTACGAGAATAAGGTTAAGGGAGTTCAGGCTCATTTCTCAATTGAGATTGAAGAACAAAGAGAGTTAGCTATTCTAAAGTTAAATAAGTTAAATAAAAAAACCACTGACCCAATTGATAAAGCATATCTTGAAAGTGTAATATCATTATTTGAGAGAAACAAAAACATTTTGGTTTGGAACTCAAAAAAAATAAATGATGTAAAAGAGAAACTAAGTAGTGTTCCTACTTATTCTAAAACTAGTAAGAAAGGTAAAGTAACATATCATAAAACAATAATAAAAGATAAAATATTATATGCTTTAGGTTATAAAAATTTAAGAAGTACCTTCTATCCTGAATATTTTAAAAAAATTGGCATTAAAGTTTGTGTTTATTGCAATTCACAACTTACAATTACAGCAAAAAAAACAACTAATACTAGTGATTATTCCGCAAAATTTGAAGTAGATCATTTTCATTCAAAATCGGAATATCCTTTTTTAAGTATTTGTTTATTCAATTTATATCCTGTTTGTTCTTTTTGTAATAGAGCTAAAAAAGATGATGCAATTGAATTTGAATTATATTCAAATGAGGTTACTAAAACAATTAAATCAGATTACAACTTCAAATTAACATCTTATTCCAAAGCAAAATATTTAATTACTAAAGACTTAAAAGATATCGACATTACTTTTAAAGAGCCAATACCTTCAAAGACAAAGACAAAGACAAAGACAAAGACAAAGACAAAGACAAAGACAAAGACATTTAATGAAACATTTCACATTGAAGGAATTTATCAAACTCAAACAGATGTAATTGAAGAATTAATTATTAAAAGTCAAATGTATAATAAATCATATTTAAAAACATTAAAGTACAGTTTTGACAAACTTTCTATACAACCAAAATTATTCAAACGTACATTAGTAGGTAATTATACTGAAGATAAAGATTTACATAAAAGACCAATGAGTAAATTAGTTATGGATATAGCCAAAGATCTTGATTTAGTATAAAATATTGATTTTAAATATACATAATGACTAGACCACAAACCATACAAATATTCCTCCCAGACGGTTCTCCAACTAGTATTCGTGAAGCTGAAATCACGAATAGATTAGTAAAAGCTATTTTGTTTCCAAGAAATAAAATGCAAGAAGTTGCTAAACGAGAGATGGTTCACTTTACAGGTATTTATTTTTTGTTTGGTACTACAGAAGATGGCGCAAAACCTTTGGTGTATATAGGTGAAGGAGAAGACTGTTTTAAACGTATTCAATCTCATAATAGAAATAAGGATTTCTGGACACATTGCGTGATCATTTCGACAAAAACAGATGAGTACACCAAAACAGATGGTAAGTATTTAGAACATCACTGTTTGCTCAAGGCTGTTGAGATAGGTAGATATGAACTCGATAACGATACAGGTTCTAAGAAGCCCTCTATATCTGAAAGTCGAGAATATGACTTGTTGGATAATTTTGAAACGGCAAAAATCTTAATAGCGACTTTAGGATATCCCATATTCGAAGAAAAACGAAAATCTACAGCTAAAAAGGATGTTCTCATTTGTCAAGGCAAAACCTCCAAAGCAGAAGGTCAACTTGTAGACGATGGATTTCTTGTGTATAAAGGTGGGAAATGTGCATTAAAAGAAACCCCTTCTGCCCCATCTTGGATACGTAACCTTAGACTTAAACTTTGGGAACAAAAAATTCTAATTGAAGAAGGTAACTTATTAGTATTTAAAGAAGATTATATTTTCAATTCCCCTAGTGCAGCTGCTGCTACTATTAAAGGAAGAGCATCAAATGGTTGGACGTCATGGAAAGATAAAGATGGTAAAACATTAGATGAGCTAAAGAGAAAATAAATTAGTACACCCTTTCGCGAAAGCATACAAAATCACTTCCCATCAAACGGACAGGTCGCAAAATAGTCTTGAATACTAAACTTCCGATCTTCAAAAGTGTCCGACAAGATTTTATAATGTTGAATACGATCTATACGAAAAGCACGCATATCCTGACGTAAGTGACACCAAGCAATCAAAATCCATTTATGATAGGCAGAATACATGGCACAGGGCTCTATCTTTCGAAAGGTGATATTTGGATCATCTGCTTTCTGATAGTTGATTTCCATATACTTAAAATGAGTAATGGCTAGTTGAATTTCAGACAAGGCATTACTAGCAAACTCTTCTCGTTCCCAATTAAAGACAAGAATCTTATCATTGAGTAATTCGCTTTTCTCTTGAATAGAGGTCTTAAAAACTGATTTTATCTTGGTCAATGCCTCATTAAAATCGGTGACAAACGAAGCATCTTTAGACTGACTAATCAAATGCTGCGCCGTAATTAAGGCATTGGCTTGTTGTTCTGTAAACTGAACCGGAGCCACACTATAGGTATCTACCAGACTGTACCCTCTACCTTCAATGGTATACACAGGAATTCCTGCTTCTTCTAGTTTTCGAATATCTCTATAAATGGTACGGACACTCACCTCGTACTTATCAGCGAGTTCTGTGGCAGTTAACAATCGTTTGGATCGTAACAGCGTTAATATCGATATGAGTCTAGATAGTTGTGACATATATAACAAAGATAGCAAACGCTTGATCAGGGCGTTTGCTATATACTTAGTTTATCCCATAGAATGTAGGGCGACGCGGTTTCCCTCTGTATCGGTAAACTGAGCAATAAATCCATTTTCTTGAATGTCGGTTTTAGGCATCAAAACCTTTCCACCAGCACCTTCTACTCTACTTAAAGGCACACTTAAATCTTCTCCTCCATTCAAATAAATGGTAGATCCATCGGCAGATGGATTCATGCCTTCCATTTGTAAAATAGCACCGCCTACTTTATTGTTTTCCATGTCATACGGAAAAATACCATACTTCATATTCTTGTCGTCCATATGGTGATCAATAATTTCGGCTCCTATGACTGCTGAATAAAATTTTTTGGCTCTTTCGTAATTGTTTACTGGTATTTCAAACCAATTCACTGCGTTTTTCATGATGTAATATGTTTTAGATTGTTAACTACGGCAAAGATATTTGTGATGATGACAGAAGATGTCAGGGGTGGTTTTTTAATCATTTTTTTTTTACGCTTTCGAGGAATGTAATGACGAAGAAGTTTATGCTGAGCATAGTCGAAATGCGAAAGCGGACTCAGAATTAAAAGAATCAGGATACAAGAGAATCACGACCCAGGACTCAAGACTCAGGACTAAAATACACATAGAATCAGGACGTAAGGCTAAAAAACTTTTAAACATATAAACCTTCAAACACCTAAACTCCTCAACTCATAGACACCTCAACACATAGACTCAGTATTATAATTTAAAATCTATATTCTATATTCTTGAAGCCAAATATCAGGTAACAAACAGTAAACCAGTATAAATACGTATATACAATCAAGCGTACAGTAGTATTTTTAGAATCTTAAATCTTAAAAACCAAAAACATGAGCCAACCTAAGTTCAGAATTTATCCCTCCATTGGAATCGCTCGAATGGGAAATGGTCCTGCTACAAAAGACCAAGTTATTTTTAGTCCGGAAGTCCCTTGGGCAAATTTATACGACACCAAACAAGATTACATTACTAAAGATGGTGCTTTAAAAAAACAAGCACAACGTTTTTATATTTATGAATGTGATGATGAAGGTAAGCCTATATGTGTGATTAGTCCAGAAGACTATGATATTCATTGGTCTGTTGAAGTCGCTAATAAGAAACCTTTCTGGTATGACTTCAACAATAGTTTAGATCTTTCTGTGGTCGCAGATAATCAAAATTTATCACCCAACTTTGTCGACAAAAATATCGCGCCTGGTGTAGGGGCAAAACGTAGAAATCCAAATGTATTAGATCAAGGATTACGACAAGAAAATGGCTATGACTATCGCAAAGAATTAGTGAATAGCCCAGATGCCGTAGAGGTAAATGCGTCACATAAACGACAAGAAATTCATGGAAAATTTCCTTTCACTAAAGGAAAAGCGACGAGTATGCTTGCTAAAAGTTTAAATACCAATGCAAAGCAAGTCAATCTAGGTACTGCCGAATATGATGATGGCACCTTAATCTTTTATCCAGCCGATGGTCTTTCTGCTTCTTTAAACCCATCAGATTTAAATACAGATTTTGCTGATAATTCAAATTGGTATGATGATATCTGTGATGGACGCATTACCGCAACAATCAAATCAAAAGATGGTAAAACAGCATACAGTCTCACCAATTCAGAAAGTGCTGCATGGGTGGCGTCTGCTCCGCCAGATTACGCCCCTCAAATTCAGCCTATCTCTACGATGTTTGATTTAGTTTGTGGTGCTGCCAATGACACGTATTCGTCAGAATTAAGTCTCGTATTCCCAATGATGTATCGTTTATACAGAATGCAATGGGTAAATCTTGGAGATTTCCTTTCGCCTTCTTTTAAAGAAACGATGGATAAACTTGCGAAAGAAAAGAAATTCAAATACATCTACGATAAAGGGAATACTCCTGAGGAACACGCAGAGGGAAACAAAATACGTGAGATGGTATTTAACCTCTTCAGGAATCCAATTTATGATTATGATAATGAACCGATCATTCCTAGTAAGGATATGACTAATATCGATAATAGAGGCAGTGGTACCGAAACATTAAAACTACCGTATTATCCTGGTGATGGGATTGACTATCCAGGAAGTCCTGCGCAATGGTTTGCCATTCCTCCAATGATTTATGAGGAATTAAAAAAATGGAGAGATGGAGAATTTGAAACACCAGATAGTTTCAAATTTAAGAACATCAATCAGATGGGAAGGTTTTATCGTAAGCGCTTTAAACAAGCAGCAAAAAACGAAGCTAGAAAACCATTATTAATGACACGTGCCGTTTTAGAAACCTTATACGGTGGTGGATTCCATCCAGGTGTAGAGCTTACGTGGCCAATGCGTCACAATAATATGTATAGAGAAAACAAGTTGATCTATCCATGGGTATCAGAACATAAAAATTATACCTATGGTTTTTATGGCTTACGCGAAATACGTCTCAACACGGCTTCTCCTGAAGAACAGAAAGATATCTTTTACAATGACTTTGGTTTCCAAATGGATTCTGATAATATTAAAGCCTCTATGAAAAAAGGAGCCGATCATTGGCTATGGAAAGCGACGCCGGGTGATTTAACAAAATGGATGGGAATTCCGTGGCAATCGGATGCAGGAAGTTGTCAGGCCGTATTTGTCGAAAAACAATACCCTATTCCTTCTTGGTGGGCAGCAAACTTGCCTGTTCAGGTATTACCAGAAGATGCGTATCATAAACTCTTAGATCCAACAATTCTAACGAAAACTAAGCATAA
>CAKZKZ010000169.1 GCA_937124495.1 uncultured Dokdonia sp.
TACATATTGGCAGGGTCGTTTTTTTTATGACGAATTATATATCACATGAAGTGATGTATACAAGATTATTGTATTTTTATACAAATTCAGTACACTATGGCCATTGCAAAACCCTTTAACCTCAATACATGGATAGAAGATAACAGAGATCTTCTTAAACCCCCTGTAGGTAATAAAAATTTATATAAAGATGCAGGAGACTATATCGTAATGGTCGTAGGAGGTCCAAATGCTCGTAAAGATTACCATTACAACGAAACCGAAGAATTGTTTTACCAACTTGAAGGTAATATAGAAGTACACATTCAAGAAGATGGAGAGAAAAAAACAATGAAACTAGGGCCTGGAGATATGTATTTACATCCAGCAGGTGTACCTCATTCTCCTGTGCGTCATGAAAACTCCATAGGTCTTGTGATAGAACGTAAACGAATTGACTTAAAAGGCAAAGATGGCTTACTTTGGTTTTGTGATAACTGTAATACCAAGCTATATGAAGTTCGTTTTCTTTTAGAAGATGTAGAAAAAGATTTCTTAGGTCATTTTAAAGATTTTTATGGAGATGAGGCAAAACGTACCTGTTCTAATTGTGGCGAAATCATGCCTACTGATAAACGTTTTGTAGCAGACGAATAATTCATGGACAAGCAGTATTATCCAGAACCCATTGACACATTGACACACTGGATGCACCAACAAGTAGTAGTTACAAAAAGCAGCTATCCATCTGCATGTGTTTTATCTACTCAAGGCTTGGATGGGTTTCCCAATGCTCGCAATGTCTCGCTCAAATCTATTGAAAAACCTTATTTGATCATTACAGGATCAACTCTTTCCAGGAAAGGAAAAGAAATTAGTACACATCCAAAAGTAGCACTCACTTTTTGGTGGGAAGAAACCAAACGTCAAGTTCGCATTCAAGGAATAGCTTCCACTATTTCTGAAGAAGATGCTCATTTCTTTTTTAATGATCGAAGTTATGAATCCAAAGTAGTAAGCACTATAAGTAAACAAGGCGCCGTTGCAAATGATTTGGAGTTATTAAGGATACGCTTTCGCGAAAGCGTAAAAAACCAGCAACCCATGCATAAACCTAAGCATTGGAGTGGTTGGAAGATTAAACCTCACCGCATTGAATTTTTAGAATTTAATACTTCTCGATTTCACAACAGGGTATTGTATACCCGATCTGAAGAGCAATGGGACATCATACAATTACAGCCATAAGAAAGGTCTTATATTCTTTTTTCAAGCATGGTATTATCTGTATCTTCGCAAACGATTTCTTTAATATAAAAAACAAAACAAAATGAGTACAGTCGCTACAGATTTTGGTATGGATGAGGCTTTAAAACAGCTTGGTTTAAAAGATATAAATGATGGAACTTCTACAGGAAACGAATGGTTTTCTAGTGGAGATACTATCGAGTCGCACTCTCCCGTGGATGGTAAAAGTATAGGAAAAGTTACTACCACTACCCGTGCAGATTATGATAAAGTAATGGATGCGGCTACTGCTGCCTTCAAAACATGGAGAAAAAAACCAGCACCTCTACGTGGTGAAATAGTACGTCAGTTTGGTCAAAAACTACGTGAGCTTAAAGAACCGCTTGGTAAATTGGTTTCTTACGAAATGGGAAAATCATATCAAGAAGGACTTGGAGAGGTACAAGAAATGATAGACATCTGTGATTTTGCAGTGGGTCTTTCTCGTCAATTACACGGTCTTACAATGCATTCTGAACGCCCTGGACATCGTATGTATGAACAATACCATCCTTTAGGAGTTGTTGGAATTATATCTGCATTTAACTTTCCAGTAGCTGTTTGGGCTTGGAATACTGCTTTAGCTTGGATTTGTGGTGATGTATGTGTTTGGAAACCATCAGAAAAAACACCACTTTGTGGAGTTGCTTGTCAAAACATTATCGCAGCAGTCTTAAAAGAAAATGATCTTCCAGAAGGAATTTCTGGTCTTATTAATGGTGATTACAAAGTAGGTGAGTTTATGACTACAGATACACGTATTCCTTTAGTTTCTGCTACAGGAAGTACACGTATGGGTAAGATTGTATCTCGTACTGTAGGAGAACGTCTTGGAACTTCTTTATTAGAATTAGGAGGAAACAACGCTATTATCGTAACCCCAGATGCAGACATTAAAATGACTGTTATTGGAGGTGTGTTTGGAGCTGTAGGAACTTGTGGTCAACGTTGTACATCAACAAGACGTATCATTATTCATGACAGTATTTATGACAAAGTAAAAGATGCTATTGTAGCTGCTTATGGACAATTACGTATAGGAAATCCTCTTGATGAGAATAACCATGTAGGTCCATTAATTGATGTAGATGCTGTTGCAAACTATAACAATGCATTAGAGCAAGTTGTAGCACAAGGAGGTAAAAGCATTGTAGAAGGCGGTGTACTTTCTGGAGAAGGGTATGAAAGCGGATGTTATGTAAAACCTGCGATTGCAGAAGCAGATAACAGCTTCCCTATTGTACAACATGAAACCTTTGCTCCAGTCTTATACCTTCTTAAATATTCTGGAAGTGTAGAAGACGCTCTTGAAGCTCAAAACGGAGTTGCACAAGGACTATCTAGTGCTATTATGACAAACAACCTTCGTGAAGCAGAACATTTCCTAAGTGTTGCAGGATCAGATTGTGGTATTGCAAACGTAAATATTGGAACCTCTGGAGCTGAAATTGGAGGTGCTTTTGGAGGAGAGAAAGATACTGGTGGAGGACGTGAGTCTGGTTCTGATGCATGGAAAGTATATATGCGTCGTCAAACAAATACGATTAATTATACAACCGAACTACCATTAGCACAGGGAATCAAATTTGATTTATAATATATATTCCTGTTATAAAAATCAAAAAACCCCTCATATTAATATGAGGGGTTTTTCTTTGTGTAGTTTGTAGTTTTAATCAAGTCTTTCTTATACTGTACTCTCTCAACAGAAATAACATAAGTAGGATTTAAGAACTGATAGTCTCGTTATGATTTCCAGTCAAAAAACTTAATTCTAATCAGTAGGATTAATACGTTTGCTTATAAAACAACAGTAACGTATTAATTCCTACCCTACATCTCTATTTTATTTTATTTTATTAAAATAAAAGGGTTGAAATGATAGTAATTCTCTATTTTAAAGACCTATATCACTATATAATCAGCATTACTATTGACTACTCATACACATACTCCAAAATGGATTCTACCTGTTATTGTAGTATCGCAGTTTTGCGGCACCTCTCTTTGGTTTTCTAGTAATGCTATATTACA
>CAKZKZ010000170.1 GCA_937124495.1 uncultured Dokdonia sp.
TCTCGTTCTTTTTGCGAAGTCAATATTTGTAAAGAATCTAATGCTTGTTGTGCGCCATATCTTGCGTGTAACACTTCTATATATTCTGCTTTAATATAGCTTTCTTCTGGATATTTATGAACAAACGTTCTATAATTTTCTTCTGATAAAGCTCGAAAATCTTTCACAATAGCACCTAAATCCCCTGGAGATTGCGACCGAGTATTCATTATCTCAATGTTTAATGCATAAACATCCAATAGCAAACGTTCATCTGCGGTTAATGTTTCTTTTTGAGATGCTAGCGTTTCTTTAATCACTAAACGTTCTTCCAGATCGCCACTGATTCTTCCTACTAAACTCTTTCCTATTAAAAAATCAGGATCATGATCAACCGCTTTTCTAAACGCTTCTTCAGACAAGGTCCATTCTCCCTTATCCATAATGTGTTCCCATCCTTTATGGAAATAAAACAGTGCAGAGTCATTCTTTGTTCCGTAATCAAATGCAATTTGTTCCTTTTTAGAATCACAAGAGAAAGTAATACAAGAAATACAAATCCCTAAAGCGATTACATACATGCTACTATTAATTTTCATACTCTAAAATATTTTGATTGTTGTCCAAAGTGACAACATACATGGAATTTAAAAAATGGTATACAGCGTTGTTACAATAACTCCTTTATGATTCTCTAAAACAACAGACGACACTTGTGTCTCTTCTTTTACTTTAAAATTAAATGGCGGAGCTAATACATTTACACCACTTTGCTTTTTTAATCTCGTCCCTTGTCCAGAAATAATATCTTTATTAGGCACAAAATCTCCTTCAGGAAGATGCTCTGTCAAGATCACATATTTAAAATCGGTTAGCTTACTCACTACGCGCTGTATTTCGTCATTTGATATATGTTGTAATACCTGTCGTACCAGAGCGCAATCTCCAGAAGGCAGATCATCTACGGCAATAGCCAAACAATGAAATTCTAAATGTTCTTCTTTATAGGTTAATTTATTATGAGCTATAAGATCTGTAACGATATCGACTGCAACATATTTCTTGGTATGCTTCACTAACTCTTTACCTACATTAAAATCTCCACATCCTAAATCACATACTGTAATAGGGTCTTTAAAAGAGTTCAAAAATGATATCACAGCTTCGATATAGGGGGCTACAATTTCAGCATCATGCGACCCTTCCCCAGAGTAAAAATCAGAGGTATTACCACCCCAAAGATTCATTTCATACACCTGCTCCATAGCCTCTTTGGTGGGCCAAGGTTTCTTTGTTTTTTTAATCTCTTTCTTCTCCATACATCCACTATTGGTCTTTACAAACTACAGCAGCATAGTCTTACTTTACCCTAATTTATCTTCTATTGATTTAGCTAAAGACTCATTCATTGAATTCGCAACTTTCAATTCTTCTATAATTTGATTAATTGAATCAGTTAACATATTTTTTGATTTCTTAAGATGTGCATATTTAGTTGGAAGTGAAGAGACAGAATTTCTAAAATATTTCATTTGATCAATAGTGTTTTTACTAGTCTCGAAGAGATCAACCAAACTCAAATAATAATCATTTAAAACCTTATAATCTTTATTAAAATGAAAATTTAAATAAAGAATTTTCTCATATGCTCTTATACCTATAGAATAATTTTTTGAAAAAACTAATACCTCTTTGTCAAGCTTTATTCTTACTGAATTCATAGATAAAGAATACTTTTTAATACTACGCATTACCCGCTTATCAAATTCTGTATAACCTTTATCTGCAAACCCTCCAATCTGTTGAGTATTTCTATTTGCAATCTTGCCTAATTCTGTTATTAATTCAGCTATTCTAGATATTGACTCTCTTGCAACTTTAAAAAAGTTAGCAGATGATAAAATATCGTTAAACTCTAAATCTGTTACTTCTCCATTAAGAAATCTAGAAATAAAATCATCCTGAGTATTACCCTTAATTAAATCTGTCAAATCTTTAATTGAAGATGAATTAAGCTCTTTGCTTTTAGGAATCTGTATTTTCCACTGAGTTTTTGTTTTTTTTAGCTTTTCCTCATTAACCACTTCCCAAAAGGCCTTTTCAGTTTTTGGAAAATATCCAATTATAACTACAGGCAAGTTGAAATTTAGCCAATAATGATAATGAACTTGTGACACATAATAAGTCCAATGATTAGGTCCAACATGAAAGTTTCCTTCTCCAGATTTTATTTGTGCAGCAATAAATTGACCTGTCGGATTACTAGAAATAGTTTCTTCAATCAAGGCATCAATACCAACATCTACAATAGGCTGCTCTCGAAAGATCCATTTTAAATCTTTTGTAAAAATTAATGCTGTTGCATAAATCCCTATCCTTTCAGTATTACTATCTCTCATAAATAATATGCTAATTATCAAACTAATAAACACATAAATATAAAACTAAAAAATAATGTTTTTAAAACTTAACCAAAAAACAGTTTCCCTACTGCAAGAAGCAATACGACAATCAATACGTAATAGGCAATTTGATCTGCCCATTTACTTTTACTTGCAAATCGAGCCGTGAGATACCCACCTATGGTTTGTCCAATAGCCATAATACCTCCAAGTTTCCAGTCAATGAGTCCTTGATAATGAAACATTCCAATAATAATGACTGTATATAAGGCAATCACAAAAGATTTTAAGGCATTACCTTCTATGATATTAAGACGCATCCCTAACACCATAATAATGAGGAAGAAAACACCCATTCCCATTTGTATAAATCCACCATAAAATCCTAATGCGAATAATAGAGGCCAATACACATACCATTTCGGTTGAAAGTTAGCATCGGTTTTACGGAGCCATCGTTTGGGTTTGACCAACACGGCAACGAGCATAAACAATAGCATGAATCTAAAAACAGCTCTAAACTGTTCGTTACTTACATTAAGTGCCAAAATCGCACCCACAATAGCACCTATAAATATAGGATACATATATTTTTTTGTGTCGGCGATATTGAGTTTTCCATTCTTATAAAATACCCATGAAGTTGCTGTACATTGTGTAAAAACACCAATACGATTGGTTCCGTTTGCCATATTAGGGGGTAGTCCCAAAACTTCAGTGAGAATTGTGAGGGTAATGGCGCTTCCGTTTCCAGCGAGCGTGTTAATGCCGCCTGCAAAGAGTGCGCCTACAATGGCAATCGCATATAGTTGTAACTCGGTCATTTTATAGGTTTATGGGTTTATGGGTTTATGGGTTTATGGGTTTATGGGTTTATGGGTTTATGGGTTTATGGGTTTATGGGTTTATGGGTTTATGG
>CAKZKZ010000171.1 GCA_937124495.1 uncultured Dokdonia sp.
TCAAAATTGTTTTTAAGGTTCTTCTAAAATGAGTTTTCCAACCGTTACTATATCTTCGTAAGATGCTACATCTGTTCAAAAGTAAAACTATAGAAAATCATTTTAAAACGATATCTATTACAGGTCGGCTAGCTTTTGCCATAAAATGTTTAGAACAATACATAAAGGAACAGCAACTCGAAAGTACATGGCTTGATAAACTCATTGATGTATTATGGGATTTTACAACCTCTGAAGATTTGGGAGAATGGGATAAGAAAATATCGGATTTAGATCCTAATAATATAATTGATAAACATCCTGATAATAAAGCTTCGGACTATGATTCTTTAACGGAAGCTGAATTTAATGAATTGAAAAAATATTATACCGGAATTAGTGATGCCTTATCTTTATTAATTGATTTAACGATTGATATCGGAACTTCAAACTTATACGGAGGAACTGGAAAATATAGCAAATACACCCTTGAATCTACGCTTAGGGTTTACCTGTTTGCCCAAGAAAATATAGATAAGATACCAGACATCAACAAATTCAAAATTAGTCACTATTCCGAAAGACATGGTTGGGGAAACAGTATAGAAAAAAGTGCTTTTGATTAGAGAAAAGATCTTATTTTAATAACGCTATAATGGCTTTATTCTTTTTCATGATGGCAATATCTATAGGCTTCTTACCATTTTTATTGACTATGGAAATAACTGCATTTGCTTCGATAAGCAGTACGACTGTATGCTTCTGATTATTTTCTACTGCATGATGAATGGGAGTAAAACCAGTTTTATTTTGAGCATTTATAGCAGCTCCATGAGCTAGTAAAAGCTGTACAATTTTGTTGTGTCCATAAAATGCAGCCCAATGTAAAGGTCGACGTCCAGACCTACTGGTACGCGTGTCTAAAGCATTTATATTTGCCCCCATGTCTATTGATTTTTTTGCTTTTTCAAAATCCCCAGAAATACTAGCATCCCATAAATCTTCTTGTTCTTTGGTTTCTTTTTTTGGAAATATAATCTCTGGTAACGCTAATGTATCTGGGAAGTCAACGGGATGCCCTTGTATAAACCTCACAACTATTTCTGGGAAGATTGGATTCAGTTCAAACAATTCATATAACGCATTATGAGTTCCCTCTATAACTTCTATGAGATGTCCATTTTTTAACGTCGATACAACATCATACGCATTTTCAATGGCTGTAGACGTATCCCAAGTTCCGTGTACTAATAAAATGGGAACATCTGATTGTATATTTTCTCTAAAAGAGTTTCCTAAATCTTTTTCATTCCAAATACCCTCTCGCATGGTATATCCGTAATTTATATCTCCTAAGATCTGTGAAGCAGTATCATTTTTAATTTTTAACCTCCGCTGATCACTTACACCAGAAGCAAAGTCCATGGCATTACTCATGGCATTTGGAGCCGGAACCTGATGCCCATTTAGAGCTATTTGTGCTGCCTTTGTAAAATCACCATTGTACATACTTAAAATTAAATTAGGCCACGCTAATGGATTATTTCTCTTTCCTGCTTTATACATAGCCACTGCTTGCACAGCTCTTTTATCTACTAAAACCGTGACTTCTTGATTTCCTTTTTTTAATATGACTTCTTTAGGGTTCTTTTCAATCGTATATATGACGCGCTCTAAGACAGCAATAAGACCTTCTTTTGGAATTTTTTCTTTATAATATTCGGTGGTTTCTACCTTTTGAGAAATTCGTTTTAATACATGAAGATGATCAGATGGTACATCCCAAGTATGATCTGGACCTTCAATACCGTGAAACAACCCTCGCGCTATACTCTTTGGGAATTTTCTAATCGTGTGTAACCCTAAATGAGAACCATAACTACCACCAACAAGCATAATTTGCTCATAGTGAAACGCTTTTCTCAAATCATCAATATCCGATGCACTCTCATCTGTATTGTATGCCGAAAGATCAACCCCTTTATCTTTCCAAAAATTGCTGCATTCAGTGGCTAAATTCCTTAATGCATGTTGCAGATTATCTTTTGACACCATTTCCTGAAGAGGAATCATTGCTGAGCCATCGCATACTAAATTGGGTATAGAATTCCCTGCACCTCTTTGATCAAAAATAATAACATCGGCAAAATGACTATAGAAACTTGCTTCACTAAACAACTCTTCTTTAGGCAATGCATTTATATATGAACCTCCTGGACCTCCTGCCAACAGAAATATGGGAGTTGCTGGATTTTTTGATTTTGATTTTATACGATAATAGGCAATTGCAATGGTTCGTCCTGTATCATGTGCTCTGTTTTCTGGCACATAAAATAGCCCCGCTTCAACAGTTATCATTTTATCATTTTCTGACGTTATGTTTTTAATTTCTGACGTTAACTCATATCGTTTCCCCATCTCTTGTGAAAAAGATAGTTGCGAAATAAAAAGCATCCATATCACTTTTACTACAATGGAATGTAATCTCATATTAACGTTTTTTGTTTTTATTTAAAAAGTAATCAATCCCTATACTTGCTGTTAAATAATGATTAGTTTGATGTGTTGCATTCGGCATATAGTATGATTTCCAGAGCAGGTTTGAAGGCGCTTTATTTTTTAATACATCGACTGATGCATCAAAGGCGTTTTTCATCTTATCAACTTCATCTTCACCCATACTCATAAATAGATGAGTATTTAGGTTTGGATGTGCAGTTAGATACTCGTCAAATCGTTTTACAAACGCATTATCTTCCCTCCAAAGCGCAGGACTCAGTGCAATTCTAGTATCAAAAAGAGTAGGTTTCGCGATAAGCGAATAAAACACCCATAAACCTTCACGAGAATGCCCTATAATAACTCTTTTGCTAGTTGTTGTATACTTACTTTCAACCAATGGTATCAATTCATTTTCGATAAATTGTAGAAAAGTATCCCCTCTACCAAGTGGAGAATTGGTTTCGTCTAGATCTTGTTTTAAAAAAGGTGGAGTTAGATCTCGTTGTCGCACCTTTTGGTCAATACTTGGTATTCCAACAACAATGACTTCAGGAATGTTACCGACACGAGCTAGCAAATCGGTATCATTTACAACAGTATATGTTAGGGAATTACCACCTAGCACATACACCACAGGATATTGTTTATCTTTTGTATAATTTCTAGGTTTTTTGACAATTAGCTCTCTCGTTTCTTGAAGTGTTTTTGATTCTATTTCATACGTATCGTACGTTAATGGGGTTTCTGACGTATCTAAAATAATAAAAGTGACCATTACTGATATGAATGCTGCGATAGCCACAAACAGGATCGTATAAAGCGTTTTGTTTTTCATTTTTAAGGGATATAAAATATGACTCAGGAAAGTGTAATCAACGTTCAGTTAGTTACATGATCATTTGAAGTACAAACCTAGGGTAACTTCCAAGGAAAAAATAAAAAAAGCTCCTGACACTAACGCGACATTTAGGTGCCACAGTAGGTTTCTAAAACAAATCTGGAATCATCGAAGTCCATTTTGAGTTTGATTTTTTAAAGCTTCTGGTTATTCTAAAAACGATAAAAACAGCCATAAAACTCAAGCATAGATATACTAATATGGGCGTGGGAAATAATTGTCCGATGACGTATTGGCCTCCAAGCAATTTAATAAGGAGAGGCGTCAATAAAGTGATGGAAACACTTAAAATGGTCCAGATAACTTGAAAACTTAAAATCTTCTTGCAAATCACATTAGAGGTGTTTGACCATGTTCCTTTCTTCCAAATAGCAATTACGACTACCAAATAAAAAATGGGCAGTAAGAAAACCAAAAAATTCGATATCATAAATCGATTTAATCTTGTATTCTCTTCAATAGCATCACTTGAATGGTTGTAAGCATCTGCATTAAATTCTTCTAAAGAAATAGCTAAAGCTTCTAATAGTTTTCTTGCCGTATAAGGCCTTGGCGTTACCTGCCCTTTTTCAATACGCTGGATGGTTCTTACTGAAATCCCTGAAGCTACTGATAATTCTTCTTGCGACATTTTTCGCTCATCACGTAATTGAAGCATTTTATCATTAAATTTCATTGATTCTTGATTTTAAGGTTCCGATTAAAAAACCGATCCGTATGGATGGTTAAATATATTCCATTTTGGTTAATTCGACCTATCCCTTAGAAGTATCTATTGGCAGAATGGTTACAATTCTTTGTACTTTTTATACGATGTCTTTTAATTGCTTTAATTTTCCGTTGACCAAAATGAAACAAAACTAGCGACCTGGATAAACGATCAGCTCTCGGTAGTATTCTCAATACTTTTATATCTCTTTTTTCCGCTTTCGCGAAAGCGTACTATAAAAATTTAGAACTGTTTTTCATATATAATACATCCATAAAGCACCTGATTATATATATATATATATATATATATACGTATCGTTTCAAAAACAATGCAACTTCACTCTTGAATGTGAAATCAACGGTTTTTGGAAACAAGTATTTCTACGTACTAATTCTTCGCAAACAAACAGTACTTTTCAAATCATATATTCCATATAACTCCCTGAATGTCTGAAAGTATCATTCAGGTGAGCTATTAAATTAACCAAAGAAACACCCTTATGAAAAACATCCCAAAAAAATCAGACATTACAGTCGTTGGAGCTGGTGTCTCAGGCTTGTACGCAGCCTGGCGACTTCTCAAAAATGACCCAAAATTAAAAGTTACTGTTGTAGAAAGATTGAATAGAACTGGCGGACGATTGGATACCGACCTAATCAAAATAAAAAATGAAGATGGAGAAGTATCCGAGGTGAGAGATGAAGAAGGTGGCATGCGTTTTACCTATGAAATGAAAGAATTAATGTCGCTATTTTATGGATTACAACTCTGTGATGAAATTGTAGACTTCCCAATGACAACCAATCGTTTTTTTGTTAGAGGTAAAAGCTTTACCGCAGATGAAGCTGCTGCAAATAATAATGCAATTTGGGGAGAGTTATACGACCTCGCTCCGGCAGAACAAAACCAAAGTCCAGGTACGATTTTAGCTGTTATCTATAATCGAATTCTGAAAGCTAATGGTGTTGATACGGCTCCAGAAAACCCAACGCCTGAGTTTTGGCAAACATTCCGTTTAGATTATACTTGGAACGGTATACCACTTAATGAATGGCAAATGGGCGGTTTATTTAGCGATATGGGGTATTCTGAAGAATGTCTTAAAATGATGGTGGATACCGTAGGATTTCAAGCACCTTTTTTATCTACCGTAAGTGCTGGCGAAGCATGGCAAATCCTAGAGGATTTTCCAAAAAACCCATGCCCTCATCAATCC
>CAKZKZ010000172.1 GCA_937124495.1 uncultured Dokdonia sp.
TGGAGGGAACTTTGATGATAATCTTGTCTATGTCAACGAGATTGAAGTATACCGTCCTTTCTTAATACGCTCAGGACAACAAGAAGGATTTAGTTTTGTCAATAGTGATTTAACGCAAAGCGTTTCTTTTAGTGCCGGTGGATTCCAAGCAAAATATGGAGATAAACTAGCTTCTGTATTAGACATTTCTTATAGAAGACCTACAGGCTTTGGAGCCAGTGTCAATGCAAGTCTTTTAGGAGCTACTGCCTCTGTAGAAGGAACTTCAAAAGATGGTAGACTGACTGCTATAGGAGGTTTCAGGTATCGTAATAATGGATTACTGGTGTCATCTAGACAAACAGAGAGTAATATCAACCCTATTTTTGCTGATGCACAAACATTTATCACCTATAAATTTTCAAATAAATTCCAATTAGATTTCTTGGGTAACATTGCGATCAATGATTATGATTTTGAACCTTTAAATCGTCAGACCAATTTCGGAACACTTTCTGATCCTGTATCGCTATTAATTCTATTTGATGGTCAAGAAGAAGATAAGTATGAAACTTACTTTGGCGCATTAAAAGCAACACATCAGGTAAATGAGAATTTAACATTAAAACTTATTGGGTCGGCGTATCAAAGTCAAGAACAAGAGTTTTTTGATATCCTAGCCCAATATCGCCTAGGGGTTCCTGATAATAATATAGGAAGTGAAGACCTAGGTGAAGTAGAGTTTACACAAGCCGCAGGAGGGCAATTACGAAGTGCTCGTAACTTACTTGACGCTTTGTTTATCAATTTTGAACATAAAGGAGAATATGTAAAAGACGAAAATCAGATTGATTGGGGGATTAAATACACCCATGAAGATATCCGTGATCAATTGCGAGAGTTTGAGATTATTGATTCGGCTGGATTTTCTGTTCGCCCACAAATTCCTGATTTTGCAAATGATCAGCCTTATAATCCTTTTGATGGTCCTATTGAACCGTTTACAAGCATACGTGCCCGAAATGATGTACAGATAGATCGTGTTTCTGGATATGCTCAATACACCAAACGTACCGATTGGGGTACTAATGAAGTATCTTTTAATATAGGTGTAAGAGCGCATCAATGGACCGTAAGTGGTCAAGGCTTAGAGAGTTCTTCTCAAGCAGTCTTTAGTCCAAGAGCACAGTTTAGTATCAAACCAGAATGGAATCAAGACATGGTCTTTAGACTCTCAGGAGGTGTCTATCAACAACCCCCATTATATAGAGAATTACGTAACGCTCTAGGAGAAGTAGTCCCTGATGTAAAAGCACAAAAATCTATTCATGCTGTTGTTGGTCAAGATTGGAGTTTTAATATGTGGGGAGGAAAATTTAAGCTAGTCAACGAAGTATTTTATAAAGATCTCACTGATGTGAATACATTTACACTAGAAAATGTACGTATTCGTTATCGTGCAAATAATAATGCCACAGCACGTATTTATGGATTTGAATCTCGTCTTAATGGTGAGTTTGTTCCAGGTACAGACAGTTGGATTAGTGTTGGATTTTTAAGTGCCGAAGAGAATGCAGACAACAGAGGTTTTATTGCTAGACCTACAGATCAGCGTTTTAAAGCAGCTTTCCTTTTCCAAGATTACATTCCTACAGTTCCTAGTGCACGATTATATCTCAATATGGTATATCAAACAGGATTACCAGGAGGAACACCTAGTAATGTAGATCCGTATGATTTTGAAGACCTTCCAAGATTACGTGATTTCTTTAGAGCTGATTTAGGGATTTCGTATGTTTTTACAGATGATGAAAAAAGAAAGACAAAAAGCTTTCCTAAAGGACATTGGTTACATCCTTTTAAAGAATTAACGGCTGGTTTTGAAATCTATAACATCTTTGATAAATTAAACTCTATCACCAATACCTTTGTACGTGATGCAAATTCTGGACAACAGTTTGCAGTTCCAAATTTCTTAACACCAAGAGTATTTAATGTAAGAGTAACCATGAAGTTGTAGTCAAAAAAACTTAACTGATTTTATAGTTACTCCTTTAATTTCTTTCCCATTGCAAAGAAATCAAAGTGCTCCTGCCCTATCGTAAAGTCATGGCTTCCTATGATATCGAATCCATTCTTTTTATAAAATCGGATCGCTCGATCATTACTATCCAACACAGATAACCAAATGTATTTATAGGATAATTCTTGTGCTTTCGCGAGTAGTTGCTTCTGCAGTTCAGGTCCTATTTTTAAAGACAAGAACTCTTTTAATACATATATTTTCTGAAGTTGGCATATAGCCGTGGCATCCACAAATTCAGTTGGAGAATCTAATTTAAGCTTTGCATACCCAATCGGTTTTTCATCGGCAAAAGCGATCCAAAATATATTAGATGATTTATGTAGGCCTGCTGTTATTTTAGAAACAGAAAAGGTAGTCTCTACATAGCGAAGTAAGTCTTGCTTCTTTCTAAAAAGATGTCCAAAAGTTTCTGAAAAAGTAATCTTTCCCAAAGTCGAAATATGAGAAGCATCGTCCACGGTAGCGATACGTATTTCGGTATTTCTCATATAAGAAATTATTTATTTTCGCGAAAGCGTATAGAAAAAAATATCCCAGCTATGCTAGGATATTTTCACTTTCTATATATTCTTTTAGAACACCGACCACATAGTCGATTTCTTCTTTTGTATTATAAATGGAGAACGAAAATCGCAAACTAGGTTTCTTAAAATCTTCGTCATTTAAAACTTCTTTAAGTACGTGAGATCCGCCTGTGCTTCCGCTTTGACAAGCACTTCCTTTTGAGCATGCAATGCCTTTCATATCCAATTGAAAAAGGAGTAATACTGCTTTTTCTTCGGCTATAGGAAGACATACATTAAGTAATGTGTAGGTACTCTTTTTTGGATCACTACAATTCCCGTTTAGTTTCACTTCAGGAATTTCTTCTTTTAGCCTTTCGGCGAAATATGTTTTAAGTCCTTTTACATAGGTGCTTTCTGATGCTAAGTTTTCGTACGATATACGTAAGGCTTCTTCAAGACCTACAATATTATGTACAGCTTCTGTTCCTGCTCTTAGGCCTCGCTCTTGAGAACCTCCAAAAATGAGTGGTTTTAAACCGCTGTTCTTGCGTACAAAAGCAAATCCAATTCCTTTAGGTCCATGAAATTTATGAGCTGCAGCAGCTATAAAATCTACAGGAATCTCCTGTAAATCGAGCTCGTAATGCCCTACACTTTGTACCATATCAGAATGTACAAGTGCTCCGTGAGATTTACATAGGGTTGCAATGGCTTTGATATCAATCATATTGCCAATCTCATTATTGATATGCATGAGACTTACCAATGTTTTTGCATCACTCGCCTTTAATAATTCTTCTAGATGTTTTTCATCTGGTGTACCACATTCTTTTAGATTCACATATTGCAAATCAATTTTATGGCATGTAGATACTTCTGTTGCTGCATGAAGCACAGCATGATGTTCAATACGCGATGTAATAATACGAGTCACCCCAAGGTCACGCACAGCACTGTTAATCACAAGGTTATCGGCTTCTGTACCTCTAGATGTAAATACAATTTCTCCAGCAGAGACATTAAAAAGTTGAGCTATACGTTTTCGTGCAGTCTCTATTTGGCTTTTAGCCGTACGGCCAAAAGCATGGGTAGAGGAAGGATTACCTGGCACATCTCGCATCACTTCTGTCATGCGATCTACTACTTCTTTACGCATTTGCGTAGTAGCAGCGTTGTCAAAATAAATAGGATTCATCAAACGTTGTAGTTTTGTTAAAAAGCAAAAGTAAAGGAAATAAAATAATTTTTGTCATTACTTTGTTGCTTCCTTTCTACTATTTTTGTTTAAAAACTCATTTTAATGAAAAAAATCTTATCTGTTCTTATAGCGATTGCTTGTTTTACCTCTTGTGATGATGGTGATATTATAGTGACTTCATTTGATTTTGAAGAGCAAACGCTAGATCGTTGCAGTGATTTTGATACACAATTTATATTCTTCAAAATCAATCCAGATAACAATGAGAGTATTGCTATAGCCTTTACAACTTCTAATGACATCTTTGGTGCTGGAGATGGAACATTAGAAACCAGAGAGATTTCTTTAGCCTTGAGTGGTAATGATGCTATCACCTATAGAAGATTTGATGATGCCGTTACAAGTGATTATTTCTGTAACCCTATCCCTCCAGCAACACCTATTGTTATTGAAGAATTTATAAGCACCTCTGGAGATATTACCGTATTTACTGGAGGTACCTATGCAGATAATGATGGGATCTCTTCAGAAATAGAAGATCCTACAGGAATACTAGATACAGATAGTGATGGTCTTCCAAATATTATTGATTTTGATGACGATGGTGATAATGTACCTACTGGACAAGAAGGCGTTGTTCTTAATAGTGATGGAACCATTAATACTGAATTAACTCGTGATACTGATGGAGATGGAACTTTTGATTACTTAGATGATGATGATGATGGTGATGGAATATTAACCATTAACGAAGATCCTAATATGGATTTAGATCCTAGTAACGATAACTCTGATCCTAATAATGAAGCCCTAGATGACTATCTTAATCCTGCTATTACAACTTTAGTAAACATAGAAGCATATAGGGTACACAACTATTTTCTTAATGATATTATTGTTACGATAAATACCCAAAATTTAGATTTCCGTAATGAAAATGGAGAAGAAGTGATACGTGATATACGTACAGTTATCTTTGGTAATTATACAGTTGCTTCAGATGCGGAGTTTACAACAACACCTGAGTTTTAGATTATTTTCGCTGTGCATTCTGATAAATATATACTTCGGTTGCACCTGCTCCGTATTTCTGATAATCAGCAGTATAAAATTTAATCCCATCGTATCTATTAAAAAGATAATATAACTCATCTTTGAGTACTCCTTCACCTACTCCATGTATAAACACCATTTTGGGGATACGCTTCGAGATCGCAAAATGTAATTGCCTTTCTGCAGTATCCACTTGTAGTGTAAGAATATCGTAGTTATTCATGTGCCCGTAAGACTTTACAAGTTTTTCAATATGTAAATCTACTTCCATTGGAGGAAGATTGCGTTCTTTTGGTTTTATGCGTGTAGATGTAGGCTTTACATCGGGTTCCTTTTCAAGTCCTCTTTGTCGAGAAACATTTTTAAGCTGCTCCTTAATCGTATTACTTATCGCAGGGATAATTTCGCTTTCGCGAAAGCGAACTATAAACCCTTCACACGTTTCTATAGTGATATATGGCATGTCTATAGCCGTGACAACACCTTCTAAATCATCGTCTAATACTTGAATGGATTGCCCTACTGTAAACTTACTACTCAAAACTGTGTTCTTTAACGGCAAAAATAAACAAACTATCGAAAAGCAAGCTAACTATAAGGCTTTTGGTGAAAAAAAAGGTAGATTTGTTACTCGAGTTTTAAAGAAAATATAGTATGAAAAATCTATTTCTTGTAGTACTAATTGCTTTAAGTGTTACCGCTAATGCACAATTATTTGTAGAGCCTACAACCACTGATGCATCATTTATATACGTAAATGACACGTATATATATGTTGAAAAAGATGTAGAGCTTGAAACGAATAGTGTAACGGGTATAAATAACATCAATATACCTAGCATATTATTACGTAATGGGTCTCAGCTATTACAAGGCCCCTCTACAGGTTCTGATGAGCTCAATAAAGGGACGGGAATCGTGTCTGTATATCAAGAAGGTACTACAAATCAATATGATTATAACTTATGGGCTTCTCCTGTAGGTCTATCTTATCAATCTACTGGAGCCGTTGCAGCAGATGGAAACGGTTTATTTGCCTTTCAACCTTCATTTGTTTCTGGTGGAGTAAGTATACCACAACAAGTTTTTTTCGTTCCTACAGGATCAGATCCTGAGACAACAAGTAATCCTGCACAAATTGGTGGAGGCTTTAATGGATCTGCTGCACCTAATCTCTTAAGAATTGCTTCGTTTTGGTTATATGGATATGAAGCTGGTAACTCGACCGCAGATTTTATTACTGTTCAAGATACAGGTACATTACCCGCAGGATTAGGATTTACTATGAAAGGGGTCTCTGGTACCGATATGACAGATGCTGGAGATGGTATTGTAAATAATTTAGGCGTATTTGGAGATGGTCAAGGACAACGTATTGATTTTAGAGGAAGACCAAACAGTGGCACTATTACAGCTACAGTTCTTCCAGATACACAAACTATCACGGGGAATCCATACCCATCTGCTTTAGATTTAAATTATTTTCTATTACTAAATTCAGATTCTGGAACTTTCACTACAGAGACATTACCGAACGGAAATATCGTTAGCTTTACTGGGACAGATGTTACAGAAGGAATGGCTTATTTTTGGGAAAGTGATCCAAATGCACAAACCCATTTTATAGAAGAATATCAAGCTGGGTATGGTGTATATTCTACTATGGGATTACTTGCAACAGATGGAATGTACGTAGCTGCTCAATATTTTATGTATGATGAAGATGGAAATCAAATCGGAGGCTCAATAGGAAACGGAGATGCGACACTTAATAGAAGATTCTCTCCTATAGGTCAAGGATTTATGGTAACAGGAGCTACAGGACAAACTACAGATACATTTACATTTACAAATGATATGAGAATCTTTGTAAAAGAAGGTAATAACTCCGACTTTAGAAATAATGAAGAATCCACAGAAAATGAAGTGGTAGAAGCTGTGGGCGTAGGCACATATTATGAAGATATCAATAATTTCCCTACTTTTTCGCAATTCAAAATAGGAATCAACATTAATGACACATACGGTCGCGAACTTGGCGTTGGTATTCTTGATCACGCAACAATAGGTTTTGACAAAGCAATGGATGGTAAAAGTGCCGGCTCACAATCTACAGATATTACTTTTTCAATAAATGAACAAGATCAATATGTAATCAATGCGGTTCCAAATGATGAATATCAAGCATTACAATTAGCCATAAACGCAGAAACACCTTCAGAATTTAGATTTAGAGCTAGAGACATCATAGACTTTAATTATGAAGGAATCTTCTTATTTGATACACTTACAGAGATTTATTATGATATTCAAAATGAGAGTACTCTTATACAATTACCCGCTGGAGAATATCCAAAAAGATTTGAAATTCGTTTTACTAGAGAAGTAGAAGAAGATACTGACACTACTGAAGAGGAGGAAGAAGAAGAAGAAGAAGAAGAGACTACTACTGAAGAAGAAACTGAATGGGAAGAAGAGTCTCAATGGGAAGAAGAAACATTAGGTGTAGATATTCCAGAAAGTACGTTAGAATCTCTTACAGTCTTTCAAAATAATAATGAAAATCAATTAGAGATCAGCAACCCTAATAGTATTGCATTAGCAAACGTTATGTTATTTGACATGACTGGGAAGCAAATTTTTCTACATCAAAACTTAGGTAATAAAAGTGTATATACATTTCCAACAAGCAATCTAAGCACAGGAATATATGTAGTAACTTTTGTTACTGATGACGGTCTTACAAAGTCTCGTAAAATAAGTATCACAAATAGATAATAAGTACTCCCATGGAGGAATATATGCTACCATGCCTAAATAAAAAGTATTTAGGATTTGAATGTATGGGTTGCGGAATACAGCGTTCTATATCATTACTACTCAAAGGTGAATTTATTGACGCATTTTATATGTACCCAGGAATCTATCCATTGATAGGCTTATTGGGCTTTTTAGTCATAAATCAATTTACAACTTTAAAGTATGCTAATAAAGCTATTATTTTTTTAGCTATATTAACAGTCTCAACGATCATTATAAGTTTTTTGATCAAAACTTTACACTAATTAACTAACGAACCAAAACACAAATTATGGAACAACAAAAATTACCTAATGGAGTATTAGCAATTATATTAAGTATTGTAGCATTGTTATGTTGTTGTATTGGAGGTATTGGATTTATACCAGCTGGGATTGCGTACTTTTTAGCTAGTAAATCTGAAAAAATGGGGCTAGAAAACCCAGATCAATATGATAATCATAGCCAAATAAAAACAGCTAAAAACCTTTCTAAAAGCTCGCCTCCTCGGCGAGCTTTTTTGTTT
>CAKZKZ010000173.1 GCA_937124495.1 uncultured Dokdonia sp.
TTTTGAATACCGACACGGGTTTAATAACCTCTTTCCAGATAACGCAGAGCCTGCTGCATTTGTAAATCAACGTACTCGATTGAATATTGGGTACAAAGCAGAAAAAATTGAACTTTTTATAGCTGTTCAAGATGTGAGTACTTGGGGAGATACGCGCCAAATACTAGCTATTGATGGCAATGATTCTTTTTCATTATTCCAAGCTTGGGCACAATTGAAACTCAATGAAAACTGGTCAACAAAAGTAGGGCGTCAAGTAATCTCTTATGACGACCAACGTATTTTTGGAGGCTTAGATTGGGCAATGCAAGGACGCTTTCATGATGCTGCCATTGTAAAGTATCGAAAAGAGGGGCTTATGTTAGATGTAGGAGGGGCGTTTAGTCAAGAACGAGAAAGGAATGAAGGGAATACCTTTACTATTCAAGGATTTTTTACGTATAAAGCAATGCAGTATGCCTATCTCAAAAAATCATGGGAAAAGAGTTCTGCTAGTTTTCTCTTTTTAAATACTGGCTTTCAAAATTTCACAGGAGATACTAATGATGTTCCTGATGGAGTTTCCTATAGACAAACTGCAGGTTCTTATTTTAAATTTCCTGTCAAAAATATACAAGTAGCTGGTAGTGCTTATTATCAATTTGGGGAAGCAAATGCTACGACTGACCTTGCTGCATATCAAGTATCATCTGAGGCAACCTACAAGACAGATAAAATAGTATATGGAGTAGGTTTTGAGTTATTAAGTGGTACAGATCAAGAGGGAGATTCAAAAAATAAATCATTCTTCCCACTATATGGCACAAATCATAAATTTAATGGGTTTATGGATTATTTCTTTGTAGGGAATCATGCTAATAATGTAGGACTTAATGATGTTTATGCAAAAGCTGTATTTACCACAGGGGACAAATCAAACGTACTTGTAAAAGGACATTACTTTGCTTCAAATGCTGACTTAGTCGGTGATGCGGATAAATATTTAGGAACAGAAATAGATATCGTATATACACAAAAACTATTGCCTTATGTAAAACTGAATGTTGGGTACTCTCATATGTTCGCTTCAGAAAGCATGAGTTTAATAAAAGGAGGAAGGCCTCATGATAATACAAACAATTGGGGATGGGTTCGATTAATTATCAATCCTAGACTATTTAAAACAGACCTAAGTAAATTATCAAATTAATGATAAGACGATTTAAATAAAAAAAGGTGTAATCAATTAGATTACACCTTTTTTTATTTCCCATATAAGCGATACTAAGGTTTTTGTTATAACTGTACTAGTCTTTGAGGTTTTAAAAATAGAAGCCCCTTTACTTATTAGGCATCTATACTATTAATGCTTTCGCGAAAGCATACTTTAAAGAAACTACCTTTTAAGAAAACGAATGTGTAAACGAAATAATACGACAATATTTACTTGAATACTCAGAAAACTAGCGATATAATAGCAACAATTTTAAACATTTTTGACTGATGAATATCATGTTTTTCAAGCAATCTTTCATCGAAATTTGCATAATAGTACTATTATAAGCAGGCCATTTGGTTCAATATAAACTGTCATGTACAGCGTATTAATTTCAATACTCTATTAATGAAGCTGAGTAATTAATTTTGCCATTTCATCTCTCAAATGATATGTCTGCCATCTAAATAAAGAAATAACATTAAAAAATACTAATTATGGTAGAATTAAAAGAACAAGAGGTTGGACAATTTGTTGCTCAGGATTTTAGAACAGCAGCAGTCTTTTCAGAATATGGTGTTGATTTTTGCTGTAGAGGAGGCAGACCTCTAGAAGTTGTTTGTGAGAAAAATGGAATAGACATTGATGAGATTATAGAAAAACTAAATATTGCAGTAAGTAAGGAGAATAATACTTCTATAGACTACAAATCCTGGCCACTTGACCTACTAGTAGTTTATATTGAAAAAACTCATCACAAGTTTGTTCAAACTAAAATACCTGTTTTACATACGTTTTTAGCTAAACTTTGTAAAGTTCATGGAGAGCGTCACCCTGAACTTCTTGAAGTGAATACGGAATTTTTAAATGTGTCTAACGAGTTACTTCAACATATGGAGAAGGAAGAACAAATATTATTTCCTCAAATTAAAAGAATGGTAAAAAATGAGGAAGAAAAAACCGAGATGCAACGCGCCCATTTTGGGACGGTTAAGAATCCTATTTCTATGATGGAGCATGAACACGACAATGCCGGCGAAATATTTAGAACAATAGCTAGGCTAACAAATAACTATACACCTCCAGCAGATGCTTGTAGCACTTATGAAGTAGCTTTCTCTATGCTCGATGAATTTGAAAAGGATTTACACTTACACATCCATCTAGAAAATAATATACTCTTTCCTGGAGCATTAAAATTAGAACAAAAACTAGCTTAGAAAGCTCTTCAATTTAAAAGCCCTGTTACAATTCCTTTTAATTGCAACAGGGCTTTCTTTAATAATAAGATCTGCCTTAGCTTAGTAAATACACTAGTTTTCTTCAACAAAAAAAGAAGTTGTTGCTAGATTAGCTACATCCTCAATTATAGACTTTCCCTTATCATTGTTATACCAGATTTGAAGTGATCTTTTAAATTGGTCATCTATTTTTCCATTTTGACTTTTATAGGTTTCTACCATTTTAGTTGCTCTTCTTGACCTTGGTCCCCAAGTGTTAAGAACATTTTTATTGTTATCTAACACAATGAGTTTTGGTATAGAACGTGTCCCATTCGTTAAAAAAAGATCTATTAACTCAGGATTTTCATCCCGTAGTACGATTTTAAGGTCAATACTGGGTATTTCTTCAACGATTTTATTTAATATAGGAATAGTTTGAGCACCATCTGCACACCAACTTTCTATAATAACAAGCCAAGTCTGTCCTTCTTGCACATCTTGAAAACCCGCAATCGCTTGCTTTGGAATTGTAATAGTTTTATCTAACCTACGCATTCTACTAACATTTAATTTTGTGAATTCAATTCGCTTTGCATTTTGTTCAGGTCCTGTTGATTTTCCCTTGGATACTAATTGTTTTATTAGTTCTGAATACACTTGATAAGACATTCCTTTTTCTAAGCTAGTTGCTATAATTTTATTTTCCATGATAATATCTTGGTTTAACCCAATGTGCCTATTTCATTAGAGTTGAAAAATAGAGATATCATAAAGAGGAAAAAATGATAAATATCACTTGCAGGAATAAACTACAAAAAAGAGAGGATGTTTTTTAGATTGTTCACTTTCAACAATCCTTAAACAGATAGAGGATGACAAAAGCATTCATTACTTTTACCCCCCTATAGCAATCATACTTCGGTTATTATGTGAATTTGGATCTTTGAATTTTTCTAGCGTATCCATACCATTCCGTGTTCTTTTCTTTGAAAACACCACTTTTTCAATAACTGTTGCTATTGATTTTCCTTCCCGTAAAGGGGTCAATATATCTGATTCTGTAGTGGAGAATAAACAGTTTTTAAGTTGACCATTGGCGGTTAATCGTATTCTATTACAACTATCACAAAAAGGATTGGTTACAGAGCTAATAACAGCAAAGGTGCCTTTATGCCCTTTAATCTGATAGTTTTTAGCCGTGTCATTAGGTTTGTCTTGAAGCCTTATAAAGCTAGATGGTTCATAATGAGCATATACTTGCTTGAGTATTTCTTCAAGAGAAACAAGTTTTTCCATGTTCCATTTATTGCCATCAAAAGGCATAAATTCTATAAACCTAATTTGTAGCGATTGATGCTTTGTTAATGCTATGAAATCAAGGATTTCAGTATCATTAAAATCTTTCATTAAGACACAATTCACTTTCACTTGAAAGCCTTCTTTTATGAGTAATAGGATGTTGTTATACACTTTCGTGAAATAATCTCTTCGTGTAATAGAATAGTTCTTGTTTGCATCTAGAGAATCTAGACTTACATTAATGGTTTTGATACCACATTTCTTAAAGGTTTCTATAAAACGATCTACAATGACACCATTGGTGGTAATAGCTAACTCCACAGGTAATGTTGCTAGTTTTTCCATAATTAAGGAGGCGTCTTTGCGTACTAAGGGTTCTCCTCCTGTAAGTCTAATTTTGGTAACGCCATGGGCTACAAACTCCTTTGCAATGCTGTAGATCTCCTCATACGTCATAATATGAGATTTTGGCGAAAGCAGAATCCCATCTGCAGGCATACAGTACGTACAGCGCAAATTACAACGTTCTGTAAGAGAGATGCGTAAATAGGTATGCTCTCTGCCAAAAGTATCTGTAAGTATGTTTGTTTGGTTCTCCATATTATACCAATTATTATTTAAAATGAGGCATTGTTAATTTGAATTATATTTTGTTCAGATGAAACAGAAAATTTAAGCATCGTATTAGTTATGGTTTTATTATATATTTAAATATGAGCAATATAGAAACAAATTATATGGTTTAGTTTAGGTCATAATTGGTGTCAGTCGTGTCTAGCTCCTTTTAAAATTCTAAAAACATGTAAAAGAGAAGGGAAAATAGCATCCATAGATTCGCGGGCTCCATTGGTTGATCCTGGCAAAGCGAGGACTAATGTATTTTTAATCGTTCCAGCAACACTTCTAGATAACATCGCATAAGGCATACGATCTTGACCATACTTGCGTATGGCTTCTTCTACGCCTGGTATCGTTCTGTCTAATAATGGTTTTAAAGCCTCTGGTGTTACATCTCTTTGAGATAAACCTGTTCCTCCCGTATAGATGATTAAATCGATTCCTTGGGCTTGGTAGTGCTTGGCTTTCTCTTGAATGATAGTCACTTCATCTGGAATGATGATATAATCTTGGATCGCTACATCGCAGGTTTCTAGTTTTGCAATGATTGCTTTTCCTGCTTTGTCTTCTTTTTTTCCTTCAGAAATAGAGTCAGAACACACAATCACAGCAGCTTTTAAATCACGTCTAAATTTATCTTGGTAGCTCGATTTCCCTCCTTTTTTCTCTAGCAGTTTTATATGATAAATCTCAATTCCTTTATCTATAGGCTTTAGCATATCATACATATTTAAAGCAACAATGCTAGCGCCGTGCATAGCTTCGACTTCAACGCCTGTTTTATAGATCGTTTTTACAGTGACTAATACTTGAATTTCTAAGCCATTAATCACATACTCAATACCTGTGTATTCAATAGGTAATGGGTGACAATCGGGAAGTAATTCGGGTGTTTTTTTGACTCCCAGTAATCCCGCCGCTTTACTCATCGAAAAGACATCGCCTTTTGGGACGGTATTATTCTCAATAGCTGCAATGGTATCTTGACTGCTCACTTTTACAATAGCTTGTGCTGTTGCTGTGCGTAACGTATTACTTTTATGTGTGATATCGACCATTTTTGAATTTATTATGTATTATTTTTTATTGATTATTTGATATTAGTTCTTTCCTTAAAGTCCATAAAAATGGAAGTTACTTCCTGATTTTTTAGGAATGATAATACTAATTTAACATAGTCACGTGCAAATAGCTTAGATCTCTTTTTAATCGCTTCTCCATACTAATTCAATAGTAAATCGTCAATAATAAATATTCATTTACTTATTATTTGGTGTTGGCAGTTTTTCTAGAAGCTATAAAAATGGAAGTTAACTCGCTTGACTCTTTTGATAATACGGCTACTTTTTCCTTTGAAATTAGGTTTTCATCTAAAGCAAATTCTAGCCAAAAATTTGATTCATCTACTTCTTCAATCACAATACTGAGTTTTGCAATAAAACTTGGTTTTGATTGTGCAACGCAAGTCGCTCTATAATTTGCTGCTACAGACGTTGAACATCTAATGAGCTGTTTTTTAATATGATTAGAAACATACGTGTTAGGAAAAGATTCAGTCATTTTAACACAGTTGTGGGCAAATAATTTAGTTCTTTTTTTGAGTTGCTCCTTCATAGTAATTCAATAATAAATAATCATTAGTAAATAGTCAATTATTAACTTTCCATTGATGTGAGGCATCTTCAAAAATCTCTTTACCGAAAACGGGTACATCTGCTTTAATTTTTTCTACGACATATTCTAATGCTTTAAACACTTCTTTTCTTCTAGGGGAAGACACAAATACAAACAGACATATTTCGCCCGTTTTTACGGTACCGAGGCTATGGTATATGTGCATACACGTAAGATCGAATTTTTCAAAAGTAGCTTCTCGTACTTCATGAAATTTCTTATTCGCCATTTCTTCATACGCCGAATATTCTATAGCCGTAACGGTTTTATCATCTATAACATCAGCACGGACTTGTCCTAAGAAAATGTTATGCGCTCCTATGCCTGTTTTCGATTGGTGTTTGGCAATAGAGGTTGCAATAAATTCGGAGGAAATAGCGCCCGATCTAAATACGTTCTTATAGGTTTCTTTCATAATTATATTGTTTTTGATTCCGCTTTTGCGAAAGCGGAAACCCCACCTTTCAAACTGTAACAGTCGGAAATAGTAGGTTGTAGTTTTAAAACCGCCTGTCGACTGCGCACACCCGACTGACAGAAAATGATTGTTTTTTTATCTTTTGAAATGATTTCTAATTGATTTTCTAAGTCTCCCAAAGGAATCTCTAATAAACCCTCTAAAGCGATACGAGGTTTTTCATGTGCTTCCCGTACATCTATATATTGAATGTCTTCTCCATAGGTATTTTCTATTTCAATTTCTGGAACAGATGATGCACAAAAAAAGGATGCATCTATCACGTCAAAATAGTATCCGCGAGCTTTTATGGTATTTATTTCTTCTGGGTTACGAGCAATACCGATGGTCGTAGATTCATTGGTAAGCGCGTTAAAGCAGTATAGCTTTCCTGAAAGCGATTGACCTATTCCAAGAATGATTTTAAGAACTTCATTGGCTTGCATGGTACCTATAATTCCTGGTAATACTCCGAGAACACCCACTTCAGAACAATTAGGCATCATGCCTTTTTGGGGAGGAATAGGGAAGAGACACCGATAACTCGGTCCATTTTTGTAATTAAAAACAGTCAATTGCCCTTCAAACTTATAAATTGCTCCATAGACTAATGGTTTTTCTAAAACGATAGCCGCATCATTAATAAGATAGCGAGAAGCAAAATTATCAGTGGCATCCACCACAATATCGTACGTGGTAAATAGATCAACGATATTCTCCGGAGTTAACTTTTGCGGATATGCTTTTATGTTGATCGTCGGGTTAAGGTGTAATAAGACTTCCTTTGCGACTTCTGCCTTGTTTTTGCCAATGGAGGAGGCGCCACAGAGTATTTGACGTTGTAGATTAGATACATCCACCGTATCAAAATCTACAATACCTATGGTGCCCACACCAGCCGCAGCCAAATATTGAAGCACAGGGCACCCTAATCCGCCAGCGCCTATGACCAGTACCTTAGAAGCATGAATCTTATTCTGGCCTATGTTGCCAATCTCTTTTAAACTGATATGTCTGCTATATCTACTCATTTTTATATAATCCCTCCAGAGGGTTTTAGTATCCGATCTTTTAGGTTGAAATTAAAAATCATTATTCCAACTATGCCTTGCGGGCTTGCCCCGAGGTCGTTGATTTAACCTCCTGCAAAGGGAGGTAATACACCTATTTCTTTACCTGTCAAAGGTGAAGTATCTACCACTAATTCCTGATTTTGAGCGATTCTAAAATCGGTATGTGCAAAATCAGGGTATTTGTGTAAGAGCGCTTCTTTTAGTCCAGCGATTTTTGGACTTGATATCACTAATTGCTCAGAATGACAACCAGTAATCTCAGCGAGCATTCCAAAATATTTTATATTAACGTGCATTTTTTATATGATTTAAATCTGTTTTATTATTTATGTTTTGAACCTGTAGTGCTTGTTGTTCTGATAAGGATACATAAGTTACATGATCTAGTTTTTCTAAAAAACGCATCATTCTACGTTCATCATTCTTTAAAAGCGTTTCACATACTTCTGCACAGTTTTGATGATAGATAGCCACAAGCGGCATTACTTTCGAATGCACTTTGCAGACTACAGCATTTGTTCCTTCCTTGTAGGCGCCTACTAATTCTTTTAATATTTCCGAAGTAATAAGCGGTATATCGCAACTCAGTACTAGGTTTATAACACTTTTACT
>CAKZKZ010000174.1 GCA_937124495.1 uncultured Dokdonia sp.
AGGGAGACTTGCAGATCATTTACGAAGAGATACATTCTCTACAGAATATCTGACAACACTCGTCCTAGATGAGTTTGACAAATCTCTAGAAGTTGGCTTTGAAGGAGAAATGACAGAGATTATTAGCTTCTTACCACAACTTTCTAAAAAAGTATTGACCTCAGCTACACAAGGCATATCTATTCCTGCATTTGTGAAATTAGACAAACCTGTCATGGTTGATTACTTACATCAAGGGAATTCTAAATTGGAAATCAAAGCCATGGTTTCTCCAGAAAAAGATAAACTGGCCACCTTAGAAAAAGCGTTACGACACCTCGGTAATCAGCCAGGGATTATCTTTTGTAATTTTAAAGATACCATTGCACGCATTAGTGAATACCTCTCAGACTGTGGGATTGCTCACGGTTCTTTTTATGGCGGTATGGAGCAACGTGATCGCGAGTTATCCTTACTTAAATTTAGAAACGGAACACATCAAATATTACTAGCAACAGATCTAGCGGCAAGAGGAATTGATATTCCGGATATCAAGTTTATTATTCATTATCATTTACCTATACGAGAAGAAGAATTTACACATCGTAATGGACGTACAGCTAGAATGCATAATGACGGAGCTGCCTATGTACTACACTGGCGTAATGAACGTCTCCCAGATTTTATGCCTACTATGGAGGAAGAATATCTACAGGATCAAGATACACCTCTCGCCTCTGTTTGGGAAACACTTCAAATTACAGGAGGTCGTAAAGATAAAATTTCAAAAGGAGACATCGCCGGGCTTTTCTTTAAACAAGGCGGGATTGCCAAAGAACAACTAGGCGTTATTGAATTAAAACAAGACACAGCCTATATTGCTGTTCATAAAACCGAAGTTCACTATCTACTTAAAAAACTAGATAACGCACGGGTCAAGAAAACCAAAATTCGGATTAAGAGAGCGTAAAGCACTGCTACTACGAGGTGTCAAATTCCAAAAACACAAATCTCAAATTCCAAAAATGGGAAAGTGTGATGCTATTGTCGTACAGTTACATTCTAAAAGTTTATAATGACTTTGTCCGCTTTCGCGAAAGCATATAAAGAATCATTCTATTTCAAACTGACTACTGAAACTTTATGACTCAGCAGGCTTTTTCTTAGGAGGAGGCATGGGACCACGTAGGTGAATCACTAAGCCATTTAAGAAATTACGTAAAAACTGATCTCCACATTCCATATATTTAGGATGATCTTCTTTACGAAAAATAGCTCCAAGTTCACTTTTAGTTACTTTAAAATCAACCAAACTACAAATCTTTACAATATCATCATCGCGTAGTTTATGTGCTACACGTAACTTCTTAAAGATATCGTTATTGGTAAGTGCCATAGAGTATATTTAGAACAGCAAAGTACGGTATTGTAATTTGTTCGCGAAAGCGAACCTCTACTTATTTAAACCTTTATTATGCGATATAACTTTGTTGTGAGGTTTGAAAAAGTAATTAAATATAGCATTTTCTGAGTTTTAGCATAGCTAAGTTTATCCTGAGCCCAGCCGAAGGGCTATGGTTACACTCAAAACTTGTATTCAGCTTGACTGGGTAACTAGTGTAACGGTATATTTTGAAGCTCGTTCATGATGTAATAGATTTTATATTGCATAATGCGGGTTAAATCTCTTAATTTTGCTACCTATGGAAGAACAAAAAACCACACGTATCAATAAGTATCTAAGTGAAGTAGGTTATTGCTCTAGAAGAGCAGCAGACAAGCTAATAGATCAAGGTCGTGTGACCATCAATGGGAAAGTACCAGAAATGGGTACAAAGGTAGTTGATGGTGATAAAGTAGCGGTTGATGGCGTGGTAGTATCTCCAGATCAGGAAGCATTTGTGTACCTAGCTTTTCATAAACCGGTAGGTATTGTATGTACGACAGATACCCGTGTAGAAAAAGATAATATTATAGAGTACATCAACTATCCAAAACGTATTTTTCCTATTGGGCGTTTGGATAAGCCCAGTGAAGGTCTCATTTTTATGACCAATGATGGTGATATTGTCAATAAGATATTAAGAGCCCGTAACAATCACGAAAAAGAATATGAAGTCACGGTTGATCAGCCTATCACACCTTCTTTTATACAACAAATGAGTAATGGAGTGCCTATCCTAGACACGGTGACACGTCGTTGTAAAGTAGAACAAATCAGTCGTTTTAAATTTAAAATTATCCTCACACAAGGACTCAATCGTCAGATAAGGCGTATGTGCGAGTATTTGGGCTATGATGTAGTGCGCTTAAAGCGAAATCGTATTATGAATGTAAATCTAGATCTTCCTGTAGGACAATGGCGAGATTTAACAGCATCTGAACTTACCGAAATTAATAGACTTGTGGAAGGTTCTACCAAAACGCAGGAATCGTAATATGGATAGTATTTTAGTTAATGAAAGTAAGTCTAAAAATAAAGTGTTTAAAGACAAAGCTATAGGAATTGGGGCTTTCATTGGAGGTCCTTTAGCAGCTGGATATTTTTTTGCTGAAAACTTTAAAGCCATTAATCAACCTGAAAAAGTAAAGACAACGTGGTTCATAACAATTCTCTCGACCATTGCTATTTTTTCAATAGCATTTATGATTCCTGAAGACTCTAAGTTTCCTAATCAATTAATCCCAGCCATATATACCTTTATTGCCTATCTCTTATTTAAAAGTCATCAAGAGAAAGAGGTGCTTAAAAAAATTGAATCTGGAGCTACCTACCATAGTTGGGGAAGAGTGATTGGTGCTGCCATCTTAAGCTTATTAATCACATTAGTAGTTATGGGGATTGGTATTTTTACGATGATAGAACTAGAAGAAAGTCAAATAGCGTCAAAGCAATATGGATTAACGGTAAAACATGAAATAGAATATAATTCATCTAACCTTACGGAAGCAGAAGTAGACCATATTGCTGATGGATTTATTGAACATGCATTCTTTGACCTAGATACTGCAAAATATGTGTATGCTGAAAAAGCGGGAAATACGTATATACTATACATTCCAATTTTAGAAATTTATATAAATGATCAGGAAACATCAAGAGAACTAAAAATTCTTAGAGATAAAATGGATGCATATATTAAAAATAAATCGGTTACGATTAAACTTGCGGTAGATTCTCTAGATAATGTAGTAGAAACTATAGAGTGATATATTTCACATATATTTAGTCTCATACAATCATCAACCTATGATCATATACGGAACCAAGCCGGTACACTTAAAAACGATAGAAAATAATATCGTAAAATGTGGCAATTGCGAAAAGCAAGGACACATGGCTTTTCATTATTTCAGCAGTCATTTTCATGTGTTTTGGATTCCTATGTTTCCCTACAGACGTAAAGGAGGTTCTAGCTGTACAAATTGTGGCGAAGAGCTAAAGCCAAAACAAATGCCTGAACATGTAAAAAGGGCATATAAAGAAACAAAAAAAGATGTAAGACTTCCTATTTGGCAATTCTCTGGACTCGCACTCATCGGATTAATCATTGCATATTCTTTTTATGCAAGTGGACAGACAAGTGATCTAAAAGATCAATACATAGCAAGTCCGAGAGCAGGTGATGTATATTCTTATAAAACAGAAGAAGGTTACTCTACTTTAAAAATTGCTGAAGTCACAAGCGATAGTTTATTTATGATTCCAAATGAATACGAAGTAGAGAGCGTTATGGGAGTTTATAAACTAGACAAACCAGAAAACTATGCTGACTATATGTACGGGATTTCAAGAGATGAAATAGAACGCATGTACGCCGATAGTGAGATCATTACTATAGATCGAGAAGAAAACTGATGTAATATCAAATTAGTACTCCCCTCTTTTCTCCAGTGTAAAAAGCGCAAAAAATAAGACTCTCTAAAAAGTGCCAAAAAAGCGTTTTTTAGAGAGTCTCATTAACATATTTTAATTGTTTTCATCCAAAGGACTACAGATCGGTAAGTTAAAAACATTGCAATAGAATGGACCAGAAAAGCAATGTGGGTTCGTGTTTACAGGACATCCAGGATTAAGGCCTCCATGAATAGATTTTTGTTCAGATGTATTTAAAACTGAACCAAGATTTGAAATATTTCTTAACATAGTAATACGTTTTAAAATTAATACTACATTCAATGTACTGATAATCAATACACAAATAATAAAAAATGTATAAACGCAACACAAAAGTGTGTGAATGTAATTAATCAATGTACGAGTGTACATCGATAGTAAAATCATTACTATAAAACGAGAAAAGGATTGATTATTCTTTCAACTCAAAACTAGCCGAAATACGTACCACAATAGAGAGCTCTCCAGGCGCAATGCTTTCTCCCCCTGCATCAGAAGCTTCCATGGCAAAACTAGCATTTCTAAGCTGTGGTTGGGGCATGCTTGCAGATGATTCACTTATTTGCACAGCTTTCCCTATAGACTGTCCAATGGCAGTCGCATAGGTTTCTGCACGTTTCTTAGCATCAAGAATAGCTTTTACACGAGCATCTTCACGTAAAGAAGTCGCTTTAGAGGATTTAAATTGGACCCCATCTATTCGGTTAATACCAGAGTTTAATAAACCAGACAAAATTGACTCATATTGAGTAATATCTTTAAGACGTACAGTCAATGATTGATTGGCTTTATAAGAATACGTTTTACTATTGTAATCGTAGTTTTTATTTAAGTTGATGTATTCTGTCTGCACATCTTCCGACTTTAATCCTTGTGATCGTAAAAATTTAATAACTGCATTGATAGAAGCATCATTTTCATTTTTTACAGCAACAGCATCTTTCCCTTCACTTTCAACACGCACTTTAATATCTACCTGATCAGGAGTAACTTTAACAATACCTTTTCCTGTGACGTTAACAAGCGGTTCTGTTTTCTGTGTTTGTGCTGTAAGACTCATAGTACTTAGTATTAAAAATAGATATAGTAATTTCATAAAGTAAATATTATAAATGAATTACCTCGTTGCAAACAGACGGGGTATCAATAGGATAGTATCACTTTCAATTTTAGAGACAAGTCTCAGAAAATTGAACCCTTGGCTATCACTTTGTGATTAAATTTTACCTAATTTAATCATTACAAATAAGATAATGATAGGAATTGCTAATAAAATAACCATTAACGTATTAGTCTGTAATAAAGCTGG
>CAKZKZ010000175.1 GCA_937124495.1 uncultured Dokdonia sp.
GGTATTAGAATTAAAGATAAAAACTGTTTTGCTGTACAATACCATCCAGAGGCTAGCCCAGGTCCAAATGATGCAACATATCTTTTTGATCAGTTTATAGAAAACATTAAAAAAGACAAGGCTTAATAGCTATGTGTTCGCATTTAAAGACCGCTAGTTTGCGAAAACGTTATCGCTACTATTCATTAATTTTTCAGGTTGTAAACACGACAAATTGTATCTTTCAACCACCAAAATAAAAATAATTATGAGCATAATAATAGATATTCACGCAAGACAAATTTTTGATTCTAGAGGGAATCCTACAGTAGAAGTAGACGTGTATACAGAGAACGGAATGATAGGTCGTGCAGCTGTTCCTTCAGGAGCTTCTACAGGAGAACATGAAGCTGTAGAGTTAAGAGATGGAGGAGATGCTTATATGGGTAAGGGTGTTCAAGAAGCTGTGAGTAATGTAAATACAATTATTGCTGCAGAATTACTAGGGACATCAATTTTTGAACAAAACTTAATAGATCAAATGATGATTGATCTTGATGGAACCCCTAATAAATCTAAACTTGGAGCAAATGCTATCTTAGGAGTTTCCTTGGCTTGCGCCAAAGCTGCTGCTGCAGAGCTAAATTTACCTTTATATAGATATATAGGTGGTGTAAGTGCAAATACTTTACCGGTACCTATGATGAATATTATTAATGGAGGTTCTCATAGTGATGCACCTATTGCTTTTCAGGAATTTATGGTGATGCCAGTAAAGGCAAGAAATTTTACTGAAGCTATGAAGATGGGTACAGAGATTTTTCATAACCTTAAAAAAGTGCTTCATGATCGTAATTTAAGTACAGCAGTAGGAGATGAAGGAGGTTTTGCGCCTGCGCTTGATGGAACAGAAGATGCATTAGATTCTATAAAGATTGCTGTAGAGAAGTCAGGATATACTTGGGGAGATGAAATTATGATTGCATTAGATTGTGCTGCAGCAGAGTTTTATGTAGATGGAAAATATGATTACACAAAGTTTGAGGGGGCTTCTGGTGTTATACGCACAAGTGAAGAGCAAGCAAATTACCTAGCATCATTAGCTGAAAACTATCCAATTATATCTATTGAAGACGGTATGGATGAAAATGACTGGGATGGTTGGAAATACTTAACAGAGATAGCTGGTGATAAAGTGCAATTAGTTGGAGACGATTTATTTGTAACCAATGTAGAGCGCCTTTCGAGAGGAATAGAAAATGGAATTGCAAACTCTATCCTTATTAAGGTAAATCAAATAGGAACATTGACAGAGACTATTGCAGCAGTAAATATGGCACATAATGCGGGGTATACTTCCGTGATGTCTCATAGATCAGGAGAGACAGAAGATAACACCATTGCAGATCTTGCTGTAGCTCTTAATACTGGTCAAATCAAAACTGGATCTGCTTCAAGATCTGATAGAATGGCAAAGTATAATCAATTACTTCGTATAGAGGAGCAACTGGCTGAGACGGCTTATTTTCCAGGAGAAAAAGCTTTTAAATTAAGATAATACTCACATTTTTCATATAAAATAAAAGCCTCTGTTAAGGAGGCTTTTTTATGTTTAATAATCGATAAAAGACATTTATTATAGATAAAATACGAATTTTTGATAGCTAATTTTTGTATGTAATAGCTATTTTTGAAAATAAAACTAATTTATTTAGTAAGTTAAATATCTGTTTTATAAGTATTTGTATTTAAAATTAACAAATGTAAGAATTATCTTTCTTTTTATTTTTGTTGCTTACTCTCTTTTTATATACTTTTATCATCCAAATCTATTAGAACTTAAAAGATAAGCTAGTATAGTTTTATACAACTATCAGTCAGTTTAAAGTTATAACAAACCTAACTCAATCTTTTAAATTCTTACCTCAACAATTGTATTGCACGTTAGTGAATAAACAAGCAAAATGATTTTAAGTTGGGTAAAGAGCGGGAGATGAAGCTTCAATGCCTAACAGCTCGCTCTTTTTAAGAATTATTTTTTGATGTTTTTATAATATCAAAATTTAGGTTTGAAGTTGGGTAAAGAGCTTATGCTATGGTATAAGCTCTTTTTTATTTTTTTCAATTTAAGTATGCTTTCGCGAAAGCGTATAAAGAAAAAATTGCATTTTATACTTTATGTAAATGATCTGTAAAGATCTCTAGCATTACAGATTCTAGAATCGTACTTATAGTGTTCAAGCACAATAATAAACTCTTTTATCTTATTTTAAGTTTTTTTTAAGTGCTTTACTGTATGGTAATGTTAAAAAAATCGACTGTTTTTTGTAAATTAGCATTCCTAAGTTATTACTAGGAATATTCACAATAAATCTTCAAAAAAAAAGCATGGCAGAAAAAGCAACGCTAACCATAGATGGTCAATCTTACGATTTTCCTATTATAACTGGAACAGAAAACGAAAAAGCAATTGATATAAAAACCTTAAGAGGAGTAACGGGTGGTGTCACAACAATTGATCCTGGGTATAAGAATACAGGTTCTTGTGAAAGCGGTATTACTTTTTTAAATGGAGAAAAAGGAATTTTACGTTATAGAGGGTACTCTATAGAGGCACTTGCGGAAAAAGCAGATTTTTTAGAAGTTGCTTACTTATTGATTTTTGGAGAACTTCCTTCAAGTGTTCAATTAGACAAGTTTCATAACGATATAAAAGCTGAATCTCACGTAGATGAAGATATGAAGAAAATCTTAGATGGTTTTCCTAAATCTGCACATCCAATGGGTGTTTTAAGTGCACTGACCTCAGCATTGATCGCTTTCAATCCTACCTCTGTAAATGTAGAATCTGAAGAGGAGATGTATACTACTATTGTAAAGTTATTGGCAAAATTTCCAGTACTTGCATCTTGGGCACTACGTAAAAAGAAAAGTCAGCCATTAGATTATGGTGATAATAACTTAGGTTATGTTGCAAATCTTCATAAAATGATGTTCTCAAAGCCTAATCAGGAATATAAAGTAGATCAGTCAGTTATTGATGCGCTTGATAAGTTGTTAATATTACATGCAGATCACGAGCAAAACTGTTCTACCTCAACGGTGCGAATAGTAGGTTCTGCTCATGCAGGATTATTTGCGTCCATCTCTGCTGGAATTTCAGCTTTATGGGGGCCACTTCATGGAGGAGCAAATCAAGCAGTTATTGAGATGCTAGAGGCGATTAAAGAAGATGGAGGCGATACTAAAAAATATATGGCTAAAGCAAAGGATAAACAAGATCCTTTCCGCTTAATGGGCTTTGGACATAGGGTGTATAAAAACTTTGACCCACGAGCAAAGATTATTAAAGTAGCTGCAGATGATGTTTTAGGCATGTTGGGTATAGAAGATCCCGTATTAGATATAGCTAAAGGATTAGAAAAAGAAGCGCTAGAAGATCAATACTTTGTGGATCGCAAGTTATATCCTAATGTAGATTTCTATTCAGGCATTATTTATAGAGCCTTAGGGATTCCAGTAGAAATGTTTACTGTGATGTTTGCTCTTGGTCGTTTGCCAGGATGGATTGCACAATGGAAAGAAATGCGCGAGCGTAAAGAACCTATTGGACGCCCACGTCAAATTTATACTGGAGAAAACTTACGTGAGTTTGTTTCTGTATCTGAAAGATAGATATCATATAATTATATATTAGAAAGAGTAAACCTGCGGGTTTACTTTTTTTTTGATATATTCACTTTCGTGAAAAATGATAGTGATGCAACTCCCAATAATTAAAACAGAACCTGAGAAAATAATCGTAGGCCAACATGTGCAAATGTCTCTTGTGGAAAATAAAACACAAGAACTATGGAAAGCTTTTGGGCCTAGACGGAAAGAAATAGAAAATTTATCTTGTCATGGAAGTTATAGTATCCAAGTATATGATGAAGGCTTTTTAAACCAGAAATTTACACCGAGAACACTTTTTTATAAATGGGCTGGTGTAGCGGTTCAAAATACATTGAAAGTTCCTGAAGCAATGGAGGTGCTCAGAATTCCTGATGGAAAATGGGCTGTATTTCAATATCAAGGAACGACGAGTGAGTTCTATAAGATGGCACAATATATTTATGAAGAATGGTTGCCAAGTTCAGAGTACCAACTCGATCACCGTCCTCATTTTGAATATATGCCACCAGACTATCTAGGACCTATGCATCCAGAAGCAACAGAAGAAGTTTGGATCCCAATAAAATAACTCGATTAAGTAAAGTTATAAATATTTTCAAATAATCATTCCGACTAAGGTCCTAATGTTAGGTATAAGCATGGTTTGTTCATGAGAATGTCTGTATAATACCTGTTGTACATAGCATTAATAGGTATATATAAATTTTCATCGCACACTAGTCATTTTAAAATATGATTTTGTGTAGATGTGTTTTCTTTATTCCTTGTGATCATAGGTAGAGATTAGTATCTTAGTCCTATGCTTAAACTACACATACATGATGAGACTTCACGCTTACGTGCAGTCGTTTTAGGAACTGCAGAAAGTTGTGGGCCTATTCCTAAATTAGAAGATGCTTACGATCCTAAAAGTGCGCAACATATTCAAGCAGGAACCTATCCTGTAGAAGAAGATATGATTCCTGAGATGGAAGCTGTAGCTTCTGTTTTTGAAAAATATGATGTACAAGTATTTAGACCTACGGTATTGCAAGATTATAATCAAATTTTCTCTAGAGATATAGGTTTTGTGATTGATGATAAATTTATAAAAGCAAACATACTTCCAGATCGAGAACGAGAAATAGAAGCTATACAGCATGTTATTAGCCAAATACCTGCAACGCATGTATTTCGTTTGCCTGAAGATGCTCATGTAGAAGGAGGTGATGTCATGCCTTGGGGAGAGTATATATTTATAGGAACATATACAGGAGAGGACTATCCTGATTTTATTACAGCTAGGACTAATAAAGAAGCAGTTGAGTATCTAGCTGCATTATTTCCTAAAAAAAAGGTAGTTTCTTTTGAGCTACGTAAACATAATACAGATCCAAAAGAAAATGCACTTCACTTAGATTGTTGTTTCCAACCTATAGGGACTGATAAAGCAATCATTCATAAAAATGGCTTCCTTAAAGAAGAAGAGTACGAGTGGTTAGTGGCTCTATTTGGAAAAGAAAATGTCTTTGAAATTTCTAAAGAAGAAATGTATA
>CAKZKZ010000176.1 GCA_937124495.1 uncultured Dokdonia sp.
CACTTATTACTTCTTGTCCTTTTTCTTGAAGGATATACGAAGTCATTTCATTTAAAATATCTGTAAACCCAGAGAAATCCTCTTTGTAAAGATAAATTTTGTGTTTTTTGAAGTGAAATGAACCATCATCATTTGTGAACTTCTTACTTTCAGTAATGGTTAAATAGTAGTCCCCTGCTTTTGTTGAACGCACATCAAAAAAATAGGTTCTTCTACCAGCTCTTAATACTTTTGAGAAAATCTCTTCATTATCCCTCGAATCATAATCACTCATAATCAATTTGTAGTTTTAGTTTTTAGTAATTCCTACCTCAAAAATGATAAAAAAAAGAATGTCGCCCAATTTTTTTCTACATTTCTTTCTCATCTAATTGTTTTAGATATAGTTCTTTGTAATAACCTTCTTCTTTTATAAGCTGATTATGAGTGCCTTGCTGTGTAATCTCTCCTTCATTAAGAATAATGATTTGATCTGCATTTTTTGCAGAAGATATTCTATGACTCACAATTATAGTGGTTGTATCTGCATTTATTTGATTTAGACTTTCCAGAATTTGTTCTTCTGTTTCTGTATCTACAGCACTCAAACAATCATCTAATAAAATTAATTTGGGTTTGTTGATGAGGGCTCTTGCAATAGATACACGTTGTTTTTGCCCTCCAGAGAGCGTGATTCCTCTTTCTCCAAGTATGGTGTCGTAGCCATCTTTAAAATCTATGATGTTTTCATGTACAACAGCGGCCTTCGCATAAGCAATGACTTCTTCATCTGTAGCATTTGGAGCACCAAACTTGATATTTTCTTTGATACTATCAGAAAATAAAAACGCATCTTGAGGTACATATCCTATCGCTTTACGTAGGTTATTTAAATTAAGCTTAGATATAGATGTATTATCAACACGAATTTCTCCAGAGTTTACATCGTAAAGCCTTCCTATAAGTTCTAGTATGGTTGATTTTCCAGAACCTGTGCGTCCTATAATAGCTAGTGTTTTTCCTTTTTGAATGGAGAAGCTTACATTTTTAAGCGCTGTAATGTTGGTGTCGTCATAAGTGAAGGTCACATTATCAAATGTGATATGACCTTCTATAGGAGTAACAGCTTCTGTGGTATTTTGAATTTCTGGTTCAATTTTTAAAAATTCATTAATTCTAATTTGTGATGCTTCGGCAGCTTTTATAATAGAAGTTACCCATCCTACTGTAGCAACAGGCCATGTAAGCATATTTACAAAAATGATAAACTCAACCAGTGTTTTAATCTCAATTTTACCCTCTATATATTGATTACCTCCTATATAAATAACTAATAAATTACTAGCACCAATTAATCCAATCATTAAAGGAAAAAAGAAAGCTTGTACTTTGACTAAATCAAGATTTTTATTTTTGCTTTCATCACTTAACGAAGTAAACCCTTGTTGTGTGTTTCCTTCTAGTGTATATGCTTTTATAACAGATATTCCACTAAAAGATTCTTGTGTATATGTAGTAAGCTTAGATAAATATTCTTGTACAATAGTACTACGCTTATGAATCTCACGACTTAATCTATAAATAGCAAGAGACAATATAGGTAATGGTATCAGAGTATATAAAGTGAGACTAGGAGCATCTGTATACATATAAGGTATGACCGTTGCAAAAAGAACAAGTGCTGTAAGCATGTACATAATCGCAGGCCCTACATACATACGTACTTTTCCGACATCTTCACTGATACGATTCATTAGATCTCCAGTCCTATTCTTTTTATAAAAACCTAATGATAACCTTTGATATTGCGCATAGATATCATCTTTAAGGTCGGCTTCTATATAGCGGGACACCACAATAATGAGTTGACGCATTGAGAATGTAAATAGACCTGATAGAAAAACGGCTCCTAGTAATAATAGAAGATAATATTGAAGGTCATCAATAAATTGTGCGTAGGTAATTTCAATCGCACAATATTTTTTAATAACATCTACAGATTTGCCTACAAGTTTGACGACGGTAACAGCAAAAAAGCGAGCAGCAATAATGCTGAAAATGCCAATGATAAGCCTCCATTTATAACGTAAAAAATATTGGTTTAGAGTTTTAAGTGCTTTCATTTACAAATAGGATTCCTCTCTTTTATTAACAAATTCTCAATTTAACGACAATTTTACACCAACAAATTGAACTATTCATTATTTTAGCATACCCTTTTTGTCAAAAAGACAAAATATTTACTTTATACAAAATAGTTTATGACTGCAGATATACTTACCCCACAAGAACTTAAAAAAGCAGACCCAGTTTTTGGACAGCATTCTTTTAATGATCACGAGCAAATCGTTTTTTGTAACGACAAAGATACAGGTTTAAAAGCAATCATCGGAATACATAATACAGTTCTAGGACCTGCACTTGGAGGGACTCGTATGTGGAATTATGCTACAGAATGGGATGCGTTAAATGATGTGCTTCGTCTTTCTAGAGGGATGTCTTTTAAAAGCGCTATTACTGGCCTTAACCTCGGAGGAGGGAAAGCGGTGATTATAGGCGATGCTAAGACACAAAAAACACCAGAATTAATGAAACGTTTTGGTGAATTTGTTCATTCTCTAAGCGGGAAATATATTACCGCTGAAGATGTAGGAATGGAAACAGCGGATATGGATTTAGTACGTGAAGTTACTCCGTATGTAACTGGAATTTCAGAAAGCAAAGGAGGAGCAGGAAATCCTTCACCTATAACAGCCTATGGAGTGTTTATGGGAATGAAAGCTGCTTCAAAACATGCCTTTGGATCTGATAACTTAGAAGGACGTACAGTGGTTGTACAAGGAATTGGACACGTAGGAGAAGTGCTTGTTGAACATATTACTAATGAAGGAGGAAAGGTGATCATAAGTGATATCAATGAGGCGCGTCTTGAAGAAGTTAGTAAAAAATATGGAGCCGAGATTTATAGAGGGAATGATGTATATAGCATTCCTATGGATATATATGCTCCTTGCGCATTAGGTGCCACTATTAATGATAATACCATCCAAAAATTACAAGCAAAAGTAATTGCAGGAGCAGCAAATAATCAACTTAAAGATGAGAATCTTCATGGAGCACAATTACAACAAAGAGGTGTTGTGTATGCTCCAGATTTCTTAATTAATGCTGGAGGTATTATTAATGTATACGCTGAGCTTGAAAATTATGGAAAACAAGAAATCATTCGTAAGACAGAAAATATTTATGACACCACACTAGAAATCCTACGAACAGCAGAGACAGGAAGCATTACAACGCATCAAGCAGCACTTAAAGTTGCTGTAGAACGTATTGAAGCACGTAAAAATCAAAATAAGTAGGAAAACTACTATTAAAAACACGTATTTTTGCAGGGATTTTATCAAGACAGATAAAATCCCTTTTTTAATTTATTAAAAAGAAAAAAGTTCTTTGTAGCTATGCTTAATAGAAGACACATTCGAGTGAAGGTGATGCAAACCATATACGCTATGGGATGCAAGGAGAATAACAATCTCCAAGTAGAGGGTAAATTTGTAAACGAAAGTATAGCACAGGTGTATAACCTGTACCTTTTGATGCTAGATATGATGGTGGAGGTTCACGCTTTCGCGAAAGCGCACTCAGAAAAACATGCTAAAAAAATTCTTGCCACAGCCTTAGAGAAAAAACCAAATCAAAAATTTATCACCAATGAAGTTCTTGTAAAGTTGAGCGATAATGCGCTATTACAAGACGAATTAGATAAACGCAAATTGAAAAATTGGCGTATGGATGATGAGTATGTGGCTGTGATCTTTAATGAACTTGTCGCTAGTGAGTTGTATGAAAACTACATGAATGACCCTGATACGAGTTTTAAAAAAGCAAAGGATTTTGTCATCAAATGGTACACAGAAAGTATTGCTCCTAATGATAAGTTATATGACTATATAGAAGATAGCAGGTTAACTTGGGTAGATGATGTTCCTATTGTGAATATGACCGTCTTAAAAAGGTTGCAAAAAATTAAACCTAATTCTCCAGAAAGTCTTTTTCTTCCAAGTTTATTTAAAAATGAAGATGATAGGACGTTTAGTATCGACTTGCTAGAGCGTACCGTAAGTAATCACAAGTTTTTAAGTGAAGAGATAGAAAAGAATACACCCAATTGGGATAAAGAACGTATTGCAGATGTTGACTTTGTATTGATAAAAATGGCATTGTGTGAGTTCTTAAAATTTCCTTCTATTCCTGTGAAGGCAACTATTAATGAATATTTAGAAATTGCCAAAGAATATTCTACTCCTAAGAGTAGTATATTCATCAATGGAATACTAGATAAGCTCGTAAAAGAATACGAAAAAAATAATAAATTTAAGAAAGAGGGAAGAGGGCTCGAATAGATATTATTTTAAATATCGATTTAATTTATTGATAATAAGGTGTTTGTGATTGTTTATTTGAAAAAATGCAATTTTATGATAAACCTGTTTTCTTAACTTTAGTTTATAAGTATTTTTAGTACTTTTGTGTTTGAACTATATTAATTAAAATTATAAAAAATGAAAAAAGGTATTCTAGTATTAGGTGTACTAACTGCTATGATCTTTACATCTTGTAAAGAAGATGCAACAAGTAAAGTAAAAGAAGGTAATGTAGAAGTAGCTGCAGCACGTGATGCTCAAGCAGCTGAATTTCCTGTAATGAATTTTGACGAAGTTGAGTATGACTTTGGTACTATCGATAAAGGAAATCCAGTAGAGCATAAATTTACATTTACAAATACAGGAAAAGCTCCTTTAGTAATTGTTGATGCGAAAAGCTCTTGTGGATGTACTGTTCCTGAATATTCTAAAAACCCAGTTGCACCAGGAGAAAAAGGTGAATTACTTGTAAAGTATAACGCTAGTGGAGCAAATGCAATTACAAAAACTATCACTATTAAAGCTAATACAGAAAAAGGAACAGAAACTTTACGTATTAAAGCTTTTGTAAATGCACCAACAGCTGGAGCAAGCAAATAATATATGACAACAGAATTATTAGGACCACTCTTGCTGTTTACGGTGTTTATTGTATTTTTTATAGTACTACCACAACGTAAAAAGAGTAAGCAAGAAAAGGAGTTTGATAAAGCCCTTAAAAAAGGTGATAAAGTTATCACCAAAAGTGGTTTACATGGTAAAATATTAGAGTTACACGATACA
>CAKZKZ010000177.1 GCA_937124495.1 uncultured Dokdonia sp.
ACTTTTTCATCATTAGCATCACCAGATACGACAGCGTATGTTGTGTATACTTCTGGAACTACGGGTCAACCTAAAGGAGTTCAGGTAAGTCACAAGAATCTAGTAGATTACTATGAAGGATTAGAAGCTAAGGTATCTATTAGTGAAAACAAGAGTTTTGGATTAATGTCTTCGTTAGCTGCCGATTTAGGAAATACAGTATTGTATGGTTCTTTATTAAGTGGAGGATGTTTACACTTATTTAGTAAGGATACCTTGATGGATGGGATGAGATTACAATCGTACTTTAGAGAGAATCGTATTGATTGTATCAAAATAGTTCCTAGTCATTGGCAAGCATTACGCATAGAAGATGAATTGTTATTACCATCTAAGACTTTGGTTTTTGGAGGTGATGTATTACCAGTATCATATATAAAGGATATAGTAGCACAGGATGCGGGAGTATCTATTATTAATCATTATGGTCCTACCGAGAGTACTATTGGAAAATTATTACATCAAGTAGATCCTGATTTTGATTATGTTACGATTCCTGTTGGGGAGTTATTTTCAGACAGCGAAGCTTATATAGTAAGTACTAATATGTCTTTATGTCCTCTAGGTGTTTCTGGAGAGTTATTACTAGGAGGTTCAGGAATATCAAAAGGATATTTGAACCGCCCTGATTTAACAAAAGAGAAATTTATAGATAATCCATTTGAAGGCGGTAAGAGTTCTGTATTGTATAAGACAGGGGATTTAGTGCGTAGGAATGCATTAGGTCAGATTGAATTTTTAGGACGAGTAGATGATCAAGTTAAAATACGAGGATATCGAGTAGAGTTAAAAGAGATCAGTCGAGTGATTCAGAACTATTCTGGCGTTATTCAGAGTGAAGTTTTATTCAAAGAAGATAGCCTTGGTGTTAAGCGCTTGGTGAGTTACTTAGTTACAGAAGAAAACTATTCTGAGTCAGATTTGAAGTCTTATATCTTAGGACATCTTCCTGATTATATGGTACCTCAGGTATATGTTGAGTTAGAAGCAATGCCACTTACCTCTAATGGTAAGATAGATAGGAAAGCATTACCAGAACCTACAGTTTCAGAAGAGCGAGTATATGTGGCACCGAGTAATGAGATAGAAGAAGAACTGGTTACAATTTGGCAAGATTTACTTAGTGTAGAGAAGGTAGGAGTAACAGACGATTTCTTTGAATTAGGCGGGCATTCATTATTAGCTGTTCGATTATTATCAGTTATTAAAAGTGCTTTAAATGTAGCCATTACGATTACAGATATTTTTGATTATACAACCATTTCTGGATTAGCTTCTTTTATAGCAGATAAAGATACGAATACAACTCTTCCTTTGATTACCAAACAAGAGTTGCCAGCAGATATTCCATTATCATACGCTCAGGAGCGTTTATGGTTTATAGATAAGTTAAAAGGTAGTGAGCATTATCATATGCCTACATTATTAAATTTAGAAGGGTCGCTCAATGTAGAATACCTTTCTAAAGCTTTTAAAACGATTGTAGATCGTCATGAGACATTGCGTACTGTATACGTAGAAAAAGAAGGTATTGCGTATCAAAAAATACAGCCATCAGATCAATGGGAGTTAAACATTGTTTCTGCTACAGGAGCCTATGAAGATATTGTTTCTGAGGTGGTAAATAAACCCTTTGATTTATCAAAGGATTATATGTTACGAGCAACGATCATTAAGATTTCAGATATAGAACATGTTTTAGTGTTAGTACGTCATCATATCGCAACAGATGGATGGTCTGCATCACTTATTGTAAATGAATTTAAAGAATTATATGCTTCGTATGAATCTGGTGTTGAAGCAACACTTCCAGTGCTTGATTTTCAATATACAGATTATGCTGTATGGCAACGTTCACAGGTATCAGGAGATGTTCTTTCTGAAAAGTTAGATTATTGGGAGTCTAAGTTAGGAGGTGTTACACCTTCTGCGCTTCCAACAGATTATCTTAGACCTGTAGTACAAAGCAGTCAAGGAGATCGTGTTAACTTTAGGCTAGATAAAGATCGTAGTGAACAATTACGTTCATATGCTAAGCAGGAAGGGGTTACTTTATTTATGTTGTTATTAAGTGTTTATAAAGTACTGTTATATAGATATAGTGGTCAATCAGACATTTGTGTAGGAACAACGGTAGCCAATCGTCCGCAGCAGGAACTGGAATCTATGATAGGTTTCTTTGTCAATACATTGGCACTTCGTACAGATTTATCTGAGAACCCATCATTTAATGATGTATTACAATCAGTTAAGAAAACGACCTTAGAGGCGTATGATCATATATCTGTTCCATTTGAAAAGGTAGTAGATCGTGTTGAGAAGACTCGAGATAAGAGTAGAAGTTCTTTATTTCAAGTATTATTTGTTTTAAATAATAATCCTGATTCTAAGGCGGCAGCGTTTAGTGATATTTCGATATCTGCTATGCCTATGGAGTATGATATTGCCAAGTTTGATTTAACAATTTTTGCAGAGGATAGTCCAGAAGGTTTCTTCTTTTCATTTAATTACTGTAGTGATTTATTTTCATCAGCTACGATGTCAAGATTCCGTTCACATTATGAGAATTTACTAGATGCTATTTTATCAGAAGGTACTTCCTCTATAGGAAGTCTTAATATGCTTACTCAAGAAGAGGAGAAAGCGTTAGTTTTAGACTATAATACGTTAGAATATACGTTATCAGATGAAGGAACTGTGTTATCTCTTTTTGAGTCACAGGTGTCTAAGACTCCTGATGCTGTAGCTTTTGTATATAATGACAGTAGTATGACATATAGAGAATTAGATGAAGCATCTACTCGATTAGCGTATTATTATCAGCAGACATATGGATTAGAGCGTAATGATTTGATAGGTATTATGATGGATACTTCAAATTGGTCATTACTTGGTATTCTATCTATTTTAAAATCAGGAGCCGGGTATGTTCCAATAGACCCTTCTTTACCAAAAGAACGTCAGTCATATATGTTACAAGAGGCTTCAGTGAAGTGTTTACTGATTGAGTCAAGTAGTTTATTTGATGTTATTGATTTTTCAGTCCCTGTATTTTCTATAGATATCCAGTCTGATGATGTAGCGTCGATACCAGAAGGAGAGTCACTAGAGGTGTTGTCTTCTCCAGATACGACAGCGTATGTAGTGTATACTTCTGGAACCACAGGACAACCTAAAGGAGTTCAAGTGAGTCATAAGAACTTAGTAGATTATTATGAAGGTTTAGAAGCGAAGATTGCTATTAGTGATAACAAGAGTTTTGGACTGATGTCATCACTTTCTGCCGATTTAGGAAATACCGTATTATATGGTTCTTTATTAAGTGGAGGATGTTTACACTTATTTAGTAAGGATACGTTAATGGATGGTTTAAAGTTACAGTCTTATTTTGATACACATGAGATAGATTGTATCAAGATGGTACCTAGTCACTGGAAAGCTTTGAGTATAGATGATCAATTACTCTTACCAAAGCATACCTTGATCTTTGGAGGAGATGTGTTACCTGTATCGTATATAAAAGATATCACAGCTCAGGATACAGAGGTATCTATTTTTAACCATTACGGACCTACGGAGAGTACGATAGGAAAGTTATTACATAAAATAGATCCTGCGTTTGATTATGTTACGATCCCAGTTGGAACGTTATTTTCAGATAGTGAAGCATATGTAGTGAGTAGTGATATGTCTTTATCTCCTATATGGGTTCCTGGCGAGTTATTGTTAGGAGGATCTGGGATTTCGAAAGGGTATTTAAACCGACCTGATTTAACAAAAGAGAAGTTTATCACCAATCCATTTACGGAAGGCAAGAGTCAGATATTGTACAAGACAGGAGATTTAGTGAGTAGAAATGCACTAGGTCAGATCGAATTTTTAGGTCGTGTAGATGATCAAGTTAAGATACGAGGTTATCGAGTCGAGTTAAAAGAGATTAGTCGAGTGATTCAGAATTATTCTGGTGTTGTACAGAGTGAGGTTTTATTCAAAGAAGATAGTCTTGGTGCTAAGCGTTTGGTGAATTACTTGGTTACAGAAGAAGGATATTCTGAGTCAGATTTGAAATCTTACTTATTAGAACACCTTCCTGATTATATGTCACCTCAGGTGTATGTTGAGTTAGAAGCAATGCCACTTACTTCTAATGGTAAGATAGATCGGAAGGCATTACCAGATCCTACGGTTACAGAAGAACGAGTATATGTAGCGCCAAGTAATGAAATCGAGGAAGCAATGGTTACGATTTGGCAAGATTTACTTAATGCCGAGAAGATAGGAGTGACAGATAACTTCTTTGAATTAGGAGGTGACTCTATCATTGTTATTCAGGTAGTAAGTAGAGCTAAGAAAAAAGGGTATCAAATCAAAGTACAAGATTTATTTGATTATCAAACCATAGAAGAATTATCTGTAGCTATCGAGCAAAATAGTAAAGAACTCAATACAGCAGAACAAGGAGTATTAGAAGGTGAAGTACCGTTATCTCCGATACAACAATGGTTTTTTGATAGAAATGAAAAAACAGTATCACATTTTAATCAAGCTGTTCTTTTAGGCATAAATAAAGAAGTAGATCCAGAACATTTAGAAAAAATAATAGATCTAATTTCTAAACGTCACGATTCTCTTAGGTTTACATACACAAGAGAAGTAGTGCAGCAGAAAGAAGAATGGAAACAGTTTTATGGAGAATTTACAAATCTATATAGAACAGAGACTGTTGAAGAAGGAGAAAATATTGGAGAATCTATTACAGCAATTTGTGTAAAATATCAAGAATCTCTTGATATAGAAAAAGGAGACTTAGCGAGATTTGTTCTTATTAAGACACCAGATTCTGAAACACACAATAGACTCTTTATGGTATCACATCACTTAGCAGTAGATGGTGTTTCTTGGAGATTTATCATTGATGATTTGGAAACCTTACTAGGTGAAGAAACTTTAGATGAAACTGCGTATCTAGGCTATAAAACTAATTCCTTTAGAGATTGGATACATAAGTTGAAAAACTTTGCAGAGACAGAAGAAATAGAATCTCAATTAGCGTATTGGCAACAAATAAATACAGATTACACGCCACTTCCAACAGATCTTTCTTCAAATAAACCTACTAGGGAAACTATAAAAACCCATGAAGTAATTCTTAGTG